>JAZFTL010000465.1:0-5447 GCA_036446675.1 Thermoanaerobaculia bacterium | reverse complement strand
TCAGAGAGCTTGCCTTCCACGTCATGGTGCAGAGGGGAATGGCCGATGCAACAGCGGGCCGAACAATCTCAAGTGAAGAAATGCAGCGGCGTATCCGTTGATGGCAAAGCTGAACTGGACGAGTGAAGCTGAGCGTTGGCTCAAAGACATATACGATTACATTGCAGCAAGTAATCCAACTGCTGCATTACCTACCGAGTGCACCTCGATGGCGATATCGATATTTTAGGTGTATTTCATGGGGCATTCGATATTGATCGGTACCTAATTTACGTGGCCACCTAAGCCAATAGGTGCCACTCATTAGGCATAGGAATGTCAAGGGGCGGAGGTCTCCTGTACGGGAGGGGGAGTCCCGATAGTGCAGGAACTGCAAGCTGGTGGCACGTCGTTTCGGGTCTCTAAGCTGGAGTCGGTAACGCTCCATCCACTCATCAGGATCTAAGCAGTCGAGGTCGAGATGCCCCTCGGTGCCCCAGGCCTCGTCGGAGGCCCCAGAAACCCGTTGGTACCGAAGCCGCGTCCATGGGGTAGGGATTCAGTCACGTGGTTCCGGACATTGCTATCCGGTCCAAGCCCTTTTGGGATCACGGTTCGGGCGCCACCGGAAAAATCTTAGAAGGACTCGAGGCCGCACCACTCAGCAGCATGGCTCGTAGCCCGGCACCTATCTGGGTAGCGGCCTCGAGTCCAGATTATCCAAAGAGCCGTTGCGCCTCGTAGGGCACCTGGTCGCGCATCATGAAGTAGGCCGCCCGGGCGAGTTTGTGCGCCAACGCTCGGATAGCAATGAGTGCACAGGTCTTCGAGCGCTTTCTTTCGTACCAGCGGCGGGCGTCGGGCTGGAAGCGCACCGCAAAGTGAGCCGCCTCGTGGTAGGCCCAGGAGAGGTAGGGATTCCCGTTTTTCCTGAGCCCGTGGCCCTTGATGCGTTGGTTCGAATGCCGTTCAGCCTTGACCAACCGGCAATAGGAAACGTAGTTGCCAACGGTCGCAAAGCGGCCGATGTCGCCGCTCTCATACTGGATCGTCGCAGCCAAGACCGAGCCGATACCGCGAATCCCGGTGAGGATACGGTAGGTGTCTTCGAGCACAGTCTGCCCGAAGACGGCTTTTTCGATGCTGTCGATCTGCTCGTTCATCGTTTCGATCACCGTCAGCACTGCCGCCATCGACAGCCGCACATTGGGGTCTTCAACCCAGTCGGACAGATCTTCCAGCGTGACCTTCTTCCAGGCGTTGCTCGAGAGTCGCCGCGCCGCCGTGCGCTCCAGCACGTTGCGCAGACCGAGTCGGTTGGCCGTCCTTTGCCTCACAAGCTGTGAGCGCCGGCGTAGAAGGTCGCGCACGGCCCGCTTCTTTTTTGGGTAGATCCAGCCGGTCGGCAGGATTCCTAACTCAATAGGCTCAATAGGCGCCACCCGCCTAACTCAGTCCCGCTTAGAATCGTGCTCAGATTCCACGGAAAAGGCCGATTTTGCGTTCGCGAGGTGCCGAATTGTTGTCAAAAATCGCGGATCATGGGTGGGCAAGCGATAAATCCTCCCGGGCACATAAGTTTTGAAAGGGAAATGGGTTATCTGGGCAGCCTCCGGCACCCGCTGGCGTGCGGGCGGGTAGAACACGGGGCAAATTGGAAGGAGAGTTCGGCCCGAGCGGGTCAGCTGGAGTCGAGAATGACTTTGAACGGCAGGGGCGGTGGAAAAGAGCCTTCGGGAAAGACTGCTGTGAGATCTCCGGCTTTGAGTTTGTCGGCGGCTTCGCGGTAAGCGGCGTAGAAGAGACTGTAGGCCTCCCCAAACATGCGGCGAACTCGCTTGGTGGCGCAGTGGGCGAACGGTGCGGGAGATTTCTTCAAACGCTTGGGTCGATCAAGTGATCGTTGCCTAAGGATCGCTTTTTGACCGAGAGGCTCGGTGCCCGCGTCAGCATGGCGTTGCGCGGTCTCCTGTTCGATGTCGACGACCATCTCCATAAGTCTGGACGTGTACGCACTCGATTCAAGATGTGCCCAGCAGGGCATCTGCGTCAGGGTGACTGTCTCGGTGGTTGCAAAGTCATGCGAGTGAAAGGCTTTTCCAGCTCTCCGCGCTACGTATTCCCTCGAGCGATCGAACCACAAGCCATCTAGTGACTCTCCGTCAACCAGCGCTGGTAGTGAGGTTACTCCCGGCCAGTCGCGTGGGCTGGCTACGAGGCCGTCTTTGGCGCCTTGAGCGAGGATGTAGCGGAGGCGATCGACCTGCTTGCTATCTTCAGGTGACACGTAGATGGCTTGATAGCGCCGGCTCCAGACCTTGTCGCTCCAGCCGTCGATGTGGCAGGCGACTTCTTTGCCTAAGTTACCGTTGAAGTAACCCATGAAGGCTGCCCGTTGGTGGGCTGTATCGACCGATGTCAAGAGGTGGTAATGGTTTGCCAGGAAAGCGAAGGCATGGATCTCGACAGGGTAGAGGCGCTGGGCGCGGCCCAGAATACCAAGAATGATCGTGTTGAGTTCCGCAGACGGCTTTAGGAGGAACCTCCCTTGCACCGTGCGGGTGGTGATTTCAAAAAGTCCACCCTCAGGTGGTACATAGCGGAGTTTTCTGGCCATCTCGATAAAAGAGACGGAAAATACCGACGGCTTCTTGCACTTCTTCCCGAAATCCTTAGTGCCCGTAATGCCGCCTGAAACGCACCCCAACCCATGAGCTGGCATCCTGGCCGATGAATAGGCGTTTTGGCCTATGAGTGGGTAAGTGACCTCAACCCGCTTGATAATGAATTCAGTGAATCGACCACAGTGAACGAGCCGTCCGAGGTCAGCGTCACCCCGGTACGATCCCAACCGCCACGCGAGACGAGAGCGTGAACATGAGGGAGCCAGCGGAGATCCGAGGACGCGGTGTGGGCGGCAGCGACCATCCCCGGGCGCGTGTCGCCCGCGGTGGCTGCGGCGAAGCCGCCCTGAGCGTAGCGAAGCTGTGGGCAGCTGGGTCGCAGCAGCTTCGGTACTGTGAAGGTCCAGAGGCAATGACCCACTTCCTCAACGACCTCCTCGCGCAGGAAGGCGCCGCAGATTACTCCGCGCTTGGCCGCGCAGGATGGGCAAAAACCCCGACGGGAACAGGAGAACGCTAGAAGATAGTCGCGCTTGCACGTATCACAAAAGGTGCGAGCAAAACCGTGTTCGAGACCGCCACGATCGAGAAAGGCGTAGACGACTGCATCGACGACACCGCGCCAGCGGCCATAGGATGCCTCGAAGCGATCTTCCCACAGACCCTTGACCTCTTCGTAGCGCTCCTCCACCAAGTGGTCGAGCGGCGAGGACTGCGGTCTCCTGGGTCGGTAAACGGTCGGGCACGCCGGCGACGGAGTAGAGCAATTCCTCTACTCCATTCAAGATGCGATACGGCGCACTCATCTTGCCACCGAGGCCATCCAGGGTGCAGATTCCACCGCCCAGATCCCTTCTATAAAAGGCAAAGTCAAGAGGTAGACTTCCCCTTGGGGGATGAAGTCATGGATTTTCATCCCCCGTCGGTGGTTCTTTTCAGGTCGGGTTTGAGGTGGGGCGTGAGACTCGATCAGAATCAGTCGTGTCATTATTCCATCCGCATGTCGCTTGCTTCGAGCACGAACCTCCTTCTCTCGATTCTGTGCCCTTAGCTCCCCTCTTTGAGACTGTCGTACACGCGCCGACCCAAGTCTTGTCCGATCACCGCCTGAATCCGACCGAGGTCCGCATTCTTGATACCTGCGACACTCCCAAAATGAGCCAAGAGAAGTTTTCGGCGTTTTGGCCCGACCCCGCGAATCGAGTCCAGTCTACTTCGCAAGAAGGTCTTAGAACGACGGGCTCGGTGCCGACGGAGGGCGAATCGGTGCGCCTCGTCGCGAATCCGCTGCAGTAATTTCAGGGCAGATGAGGAGCGTGGGAGGCGGATCGGAGAGGGGAGTTCCGGCAAGAAGATCTCCTCCTCTTTCTTTGCTAGAGAAAGAAGCGGGGTCTCCTCGACTCCCAGCGTGGCCAGGGCGTCGAGCGCCGCATTCAACTGTCCTCGGCCACCGTCGATGACGATCAAGTCAGGCATACTGCCAACCTCCCTGAGCCGGCGGCGGTATCTACGCTCGACCGCCTGGCGAATCGCCATAACATCGTTGGGATGATCGAGACCCCGAATATTGAAAATTCGGTAGTCGCTCTTGCGCATTCGACCCTCCTCCCAAACCACCAGAGATGCGACCATGTCACTGCCGTGGAGGTTGGAGATGTCGAAACCCTCGATTCTCCTAGGCGGATCTTGCCAACCCAACGCATCAGCGAGCGACTCGCCTGCGGTCTCTGTATACGATTCGATTCTAAATCGACGCCGATGAGCCAGGCGAGCGTTCCGAGTGGCCAGTGCAATGCGTTGGGCCTTCGGGCCGCGCGATGGATATCGAATGTACACTCGCTCGCCCTTCCGCTTCGAGAGCCAGTCAGCCAGGACGGTTTCGCTTTCAATCGGAACCGGTAGTTCGAGTTCTTTGGGGATAAAGGTGGTGCGGTCGTAGACCTGAGGAAGCAACTCCGACAGCAGCAACTCGGCCGAGAGTCCACCCTGACCTTCCCAAAAGATCTCTCGACGGTCCAGCACTTGGCCGCCTCGCATGATGAGAATCGTTACACTTGCCTTGCCGTCGGCAACGTGGACTCCATAGATATCGGCATCGTCGCCCTTTACGGACGAGAGCTTGCGCTGCTGGCTTACCGACTCGATCTCGCCGATCAGATCTCGTATCCGGGCACTCTGTTCATAATTCAGTGCTGCGGAGTTTTCGAGCATCTCTCTGCGAAGGCCACGCACGAGCGGTCCGATTTTTCCAGACAGGAACATCCTCGCGCCACTGACGGCCGTTAGGTAGTCCCTCCTACTGGTCAAACCGTCAACGCAAGGGCCGAGGCAGCGGTTCATGTCGTAGTAGAGGCAGGGCCGCGGTAGCGAACCGTCTATCTCGATCTTGCAAACTCGGACCTCGAAGAACTTTTGAACCAGCTTGATCGCCTTGCGGGCCAAACCACCCGGTAAATAGGGCCCGAAATACTCGGCGCCATCGTCAAAAATCCGGCGCGTCAAGTCAACTCTCGGATAGTCCTCTTGCACCGTCAGCCTGATATATGGATAGGTCTTATCATCTCGCAATAGGACATTGAATCTAGGCTGAGTTCGCTTGATCCAGTTGTTCTCGAGGAGGAGAGCTTCCGCTTCCGAGTCAGTGAGCAGGAAGTCGAGATCTACAGCGGCGTGAACCATCGCCACCAATCGAGTTTCTAAGTCCGTTCCTAAATACGAGAGAACACGCTGACGCAACGACTTGGCCTTACCGACGTACAGTGGGTCGCCGGCTCGATCCTTGAACATGTAAATTCCTGAGCGAGCCGGAAGGCTTCGAATCTTGGCCTCCAGATTGGCGTCGAT
>JAZFTL010000464.1:0-2589 GCA_036446675.1 Thermoanaerobaculia bacterium | reverse complement strand
CAACTTTTCCCGGTCGAAACTTGCGAGAATGAACTGCTGCACCACGTACTCGTCAATCGGTCGGCCCGTTTGCAGGGCGCTGCGGACCGTCGCGAAGGCCTCCTTGACGATCTCATGCAACAGTCGTGAAGATTGTCGATGACCATCGAGTTGCTCCGTAGTCCAAACTGCGGCGAACTGTTGCACCAAGTCGGCAGACGAAATCAATTCCAATCCGAGGGTCTCGAGAACTTCAGCGGTGCCGGCGTCAAGGCGCGAATTAGACGGTAATTCGTTGCCGGGGCTGTACTGGGCTGCGATCCGCTGATTGCCTTCCACCAGTCCGGCGAACGCCGCGGAGTGTTGTTGCCAAGTCAGATACCCGTTTTTCTCACCGGGTAGATGCTCCAGCATGGCCGGCTCGAGAAGATGGACCAACTTGCGAGGCTCACCTTGACTCGGAATGAAGTAGTAGCACCGTCGGCTCACCATCTTGTCGGTCAGTCCGAGCAACTCGAGACTAACCGGATCGTTCTTTTGGAAACAGCTGAAAAACCACCCATCGAGCCCCGCGTCGATGAGAGCTTGCTGAATTGCGGGGATCTTCTCTGCGAGCATGGCGGGCACTCCTTGTTTAGGTGCGACTCAAGAGATTCATTTAGCCGAGCACTGGCGGCTGATCCTAGCAAAACTAGTCGCGTGCTATCCTGCCGCGTATTCAAAAGCAAGGCGAAATCCTTCCTAGAAATCTTAGGCCACATTCCAATCCAACGGCGCGAAGAGCTGTTTGTGCGGATTAGAGGTGTTCATGAACGCTCTCTGTTCTGTCCTACTAGTCTATGTTCTCACCGGATCCAGCCTCAGCTCAGCGGAAGATGTCGATCTCGAAACTGACCGGATCTCCTGGGTACAAGACCGCATCCGAATGGGTCGCTTAGGAGATGGGCAGCTGGGCCTGGTGCACTGTGTTGGACGGGCTTGGGACTCTCCGAGCTTTCTTGGTGTGACCGATACTTTGATTTAGGTACTCTTGTGTTAATGGATATGGAGACCGCTGTGCGCGAATTGACGCCGCGGCTCTTGTGTTACTGCCGCGGTCGGACTGGTGAAGAGGCTCTGGCCGAGGATATTGCGCAGGAGGCACTCATCGCGCTGGTGACGCGTTGGCGCCGGTTAGGGCCACCGCAGTCGCCGGTCGCCTTTGTATTCGCGATCGCGCGCCGACGAGCCGGAAGGCGTCTTGCCAAACGCCGTCTTCGAGAGCTGTTTGTAAGGTCGCAAAATGGTAGAAGACCGGCCCCTTCGGTGGCGCAAGAGCTTTCGGGGCGGGATCGGTTGGCGCGGACATTCAGGGCAATATCCCGATTGCGGCGCACGGATCATGAGGCATTGCTCCTGGTCGCCGCCGCCGAGCTCAATCTTCGCGAGTAGTGGCTGCGAGTGGGCCATCAGCGAGGACGATCCGCCGGTACTCGTCGTAGGTGCCCTGATCGGTAGCGATAGTGATGTTCATCAGAATGCTCCAGACGCCTCGCAGAGCCAGTCGGATTCTATGAAGAGCTTAATGACGATGGCCATGACAGATGGGTCTGCGCGGGTGGTACTGGGGGCCTTTGCGAAATTGCTCCGGGCGGAGTTAGAGATGGATCCTTCCTTGGCCGACCGGAGGATGTCGATCGAGATTATTGATGTTCCGGTGGAAGAAGTGCTGTCCATGATTTGCGACTCGATCCATTGCGATTGGGTGTTAGTTGGTGGTCCTGCCGAGGCCCGACTTAAAGTATGGCCCACCGCAGAGTGACATTGCGTTCAGGTGACCATGTAGGTAATTGGCCTGGAAGCGCACTAACCTCGTCAATCTCCGAGTTATATTCCGAGATTTTTCACCAAGAAGGCCCAGAGATCAGTTTCGAGTTTGATGTTCTCGCTCATCGGCGTGCCCGCACCATGTCCGGCGCGTGTTTCCATACGGATCATAGTCTGGACTTGCCCGTTTTGATGGACACTTCATCCTTCAGGGAAGGAGGTTCAGAAATGGGACAGACACGCCCGCCTTACACACCAGAATTTCGGCTACAGATTGTGGAGCTTCATCGTTCAGGCCGCACAGTTCGCGGGGCTGTCACGGGAGTTCGAGCCGGCGGCAGGCCGTAGCAACCACTTCTCGATGATGACCGCCTAAGCGGTCGAACCGAAGCCATCTAACTTGTAGTAAAATAAAAGGTTCGGAGCGCCTAGAGTTCTCTGATCGTCTTGTGATCCAGCTAACAATTGCCGATGGCCGGGATCGTTAGACTCCAGATGGTGGGCGAAACGCAATGGCAAGAGTGAATCGAGTAAGGCGGCGTCTACTTGCGCAGGCTGTCGCCGACAATGTTGCAACGATACGAGGCATCGGCCCTCGCCGTCCGAGTCGGTGGCTTGGATTTGCGATCAACTCATCCAAGGTTTTCTTCTTCGTGGCCTTGCCCCTGATCCTCATGGGCTTTCTTTATGTTCTCTCTCGGGCGATCGAGGGGAGAGCTGAAGCTGTTATTGTCGGCCACCCAGCTCCTCCAGTTGAGCAGTTAGCCTCAAATGCTGTCGTCGACTCAACCCGACTGAAAGTCC
>JAZFTL010000463.1:0-6626 GCA_036446675.1 Thermoanaerobaculia bacterium | reverse complement strand
AGGGCTTCGCAGCGCGGGGATCTCTCCAGTCTTCCAAGGTCGCCAGGGCAGTCGCCAGGGACATCAAATATACGGCGAGACCAGTGTTGCTGTAGCCTTCCCAGCAGCGTTTAAGGGGTTTCGTCAGCTGCTCTAAGGTCTCTGAGTCCGGCTTCTCACCGGCGCCGAGATAGAGAGACAAGGACCTACTTATCAGTGTCGGTAGCAGGTCGAATTGAGAAGGCGCCAGTAACAGGAAATTTCGTGGCGCCGTTTCGTATGGCTCTTCCATCGCTTTGAGCAGGGTGTCGGCCGCACCCCCGATGAGACTCTCCGCATTCGCCACGACAAACACCTGGCCGCGAGCTTCAAACGGTGAGAGCTGGGCCTCATGCAGGAGGCTCCTGGCCCGGTCGATCGAAGTAGCAGTCTTGAGGTCCTGTTCAAGGAGGTGAAGATCCGGATGAAACGCCGTGCTGCCCTGTTCGTTCCATCCGATCCTTCTACAATGTGTACATTCACCACAGGGACGAAGCGATGACTCCTCGTCACACAGCAGGGCTCGGGACAGAAGCACGGCTGCTCGCTGCCGGGCATCGACCTTCCCGCCATGCAGAATCACTGCGGGATAGAGTGTTCCCTGACGGGCCATTGACAACACGGCTTCGAGATTCAAAGCCGGTCCCCAAAGAGATCCTTCAATTCGAGTCGCAACCGCCGTTGGGTGCTCTCCAATGTTCCACTCGAATCAACCACTCTAAAACGCTGCGGCTCCCCGGCCATAATCTCACCATAGCTCTCGCGAACGCGGGCATAGAACTCGAGTTCCTCGACATCCAGCCGGTCGACACCATTGGCGCGTCGCGCCCGAGCCGGAGATGACACTCTCCGGCGAGCCAGCTCTAGGGGCAGATCAAACAAGATTGTTCTATCGGGCCTCAAGCCGCCGATGGAGATGCGTTCGAGGGCTTCTATATCTGCTTTGGACACCCCCCGTCCTCCACCCTGATACGCCAAAGTCGAGTCTGTGAACCGATCACAGAGCACATGGCGCCCTGCAGCCAGGGCCGGTTCGATCACTTCGAGAATCTGCTGGCGGCGACTTGCAAAGAGCATGAGACATTCAATCTTGCCGTCGATCGACTTCCACCTTCGATCCAAGAAAATATTTCGAATTTCTCGGCCCAGCTCAGTGCCGCCGGGTTCCGCGGTCACTTCGTGGGCAATCTCGAGCTCGGTCAACCGCGTTGACAAGCGTTGCAGATGAGAAGATTTTCCGCTCCCATCCAGTCCTTCGAAGGAAATAAAATACGCTGCCATAGAAACTCAATTTACCACAGAGGCCCGACCCATATCAGTCTACAGATTGTGTGAAATCCAAATCGGGCGCCACCCATTCACCACTGCAACGCTGTGAAAGCTCTTGACATTAGAGCCGCCATTCAGGAGGATTCAACCCGCGCTCCTCCAGGCCTGATTACAAATACCATATACCTCCTCTCCGCTACCAAAAACTGATGACTCGAGTTTTTATTCCGCAAGAACGGTGCGTTGACGAGCATCGGGTGGCGGCAACGCCCGAGACCGTAAAAAAGCTCGTCCAGAGAGGCTTCACCGTGATCGTGGAGGCCGGTGCCGGAGTTGCAGCGGAATTCCGAAATGAGGACTACGCCGCTGCCGGTGCGACGATCGGCGCCGACCGAAAGACAGAGTTCAGCTCCGCAGACGTCATTCTCAAGGTGGGCGCTCTCGAGCTACCCGACGCCGCTGACCCAGGCACAGAGATCGAGCTGAAGTCGGGCGCGGTCGTGATTGGTCTTCTTGCTCCACACAAGAACCTCGACGCAGTCCGGCTCATGGCGGCGGCGCAGGTCACCTCGCTATCGCTGGAACTACTCCCGCGCGTAACCCGGGCCCAATCGATGGACGCTCTTTCGTCCCAAGCCAGCGTGGCTGGGTACAAGGCAGTCATCCTGGCAGCAAGCCGGTTGAAACGGTATTTTCCGTTACTCATGACGGCTGCCGGAACAATCCCGCCGGCCCGAGTCATCATCATGGGAGGTGGAGTGGCCGGCTTACAAGCCTTGGCCACTGCGAAGCGGTTGGGAGCGGTGGTCGAAGTATCGGATATTCGCGCTACCGTCAAAGAGCAGGTCGAGTCGCTTGGCGGTCGCTTTATCGACCTACCCTTAGAGGAGAGCGGCGAGGGACTAGGCGGCTATGCCAAAGAAATGGGGGAAGATTTCCTCAAACGTCAGCGCGAAATCGTCGCGCAACATGTCTCAAAGGCCGACGTGGTGATCTCAACCGCACAGGTCCCAGGCAAGCCGGCCCCGCGGTTGATTTCGGCTCGAATGGTCGAAGCCATGCGACCCGGCTCGGTGATCGTCGACCTGGCAGCGGAACAAGGGGGCAACTGCGAACTCTGTGTCCCTGGCGAAGAGATCGATCACGACGGAGTTTTGATCTTGGGGCCCCTGAATCTGGCAGCGACCTTGGCTCACGCTGCGAGCACTCTGTATTCCCGGAATGTCCTCGCGCTCTTGCTGCACCTCGCTCCAGAGGGAAAAGTGCAGCTGAATCCGGACGACGAAATCCAAAAGGCGGCGCTCCTCACCCACGAAGGCGTGATCACCCACCCAGCTACCGCGGCCAGAATGAAAGAGGACCTCGAATAATGGGCGCACTCCTCGTTGGAATCTATGTTTTCGTGCTCGCCCTCTTCGTCGGTATCGAGATCATTACCAAGATTCCGCCAACTCTGCACACTCCTTTGATGTCCGGCGCCAACGCGATCTCGGGAATCACCCTCGTCGGTGCACTGGCTTCAGCAACCACCGGCCACGCCACCGTAGCGAACCTTCTGGGTTGCTTCGCGATCGCCTGCGCCACGGTGAATGTGGTCGGCGGATTTCTGGTCACCAATCGAATGCTGAAGATGTTCAGCGGAAAAAGATCCAAGCGATGAATCAGAGTCTACACAGCGTGGTCATTCCAGCCTTGTATCTGGTATCTGCTGTTCTCTTCATCTATGGCTTGAAGGGTCTCACCAAGGTCCGCTCAGCCCAACAGGGAAACGCCATTGCGGCCCTGGCGATGTTCATCGCAGTCATCACCACCTTGGTGGATCTTGGGCGAGTCGACTATCGTTGGATTCTCGCCGGGCTCGGGATTGGGGGGGCGATCGGAATCGTCGCCGCCGTCCGTGTTCAAATGACGGGAATGCCCGAGCTCGTGGCTCTTTTCAATGGTCTGGGCGGCGCCGCATCCGCCCTCGTTGCGGCATCGGTTTTATGGCTTCGACTCGTGGAAACCAAGTCTCTCGAGACCGCTCGAAGCATTCTAGGCGCCGATGTCGCGGTCACGATTCTGTTATCGATCATCATCGGGAGCATGACTCTCAGCGGCAGCTTGATCGCCTATCTGAAACTCAGCGGACGAGTGTCTGGGAACCCGACATTGCTGCCGGGCCGCCATGTCATCAACGGTGCTCTGGCTTGCGGCATTGTCGCCACAGGAGTTCTTCTGGCATTCTATTCGACCGGATCCGCAGCCACCTCCGGTGCCGCAATCATTCTGGCAGTGAGCAGTCTCCTTCTCGGCATCCTCATGGTCCTTCCTATTGGTGGAGCAGACATGCCCGTGGTGATCTCTTTGCTCAATTCGTTGTCGGGCGTCGCTGCAGCGGCTGCGGGTTTCGTCTTGAGTAACAACTTGTTGATCATCGCAGGTGCCCTCGTCGGCGCCTCTGGGCTCATTTTGACGCAAATTATGTGTGCCGCAATGAACCGAACTCTGTCAAACGTGCTGTTCGGAGGATTCGGTGAAATCTCTTCGACCACATCGAACCAATCGAGCGAGTACCAGAACGTTCGTTCTTACACGGCCGAGGAGGCTGCGATGGTTCTCGAGAGCACCGATTCGGTGGTCATCGTCCCCGGGTACGGTTTGGCTGTTGCTCAAGCCCAACACACCGCTCGCGAGGTCGCCGACCTGCTCGAGAAGCAGGGCACCAAGGTTTGTTTCGCGATCCATCCTGTAGCCGGGCGCATGCCGGGACACATGAATGTACTCCTCGCCGAAGCTGACGTCCCGTACGAGCAGCTGGTGGAAATGGACAAGATCAACCCCGAGTTCAAGACGACGAGCGCAGTGTTGATCATTGGAGCCAACGACGTGGTCAACCCTGCCGCTGAAAATGACCCCGCCAGCCCGATTGCCGGCATGCCGATCTTGCAAACCTACAACGCCGGAACCGTCATGGTCATCAAGCGTAGCTTGAGCCCAGGATTCGCCGGCATCAAGAACGGTCTATTCGAAAACGACAATACGATGATGATCTTCGGTGACGCCAAGAAAGTTCTTCAAGAACTGGTCGCCGAGCTCAAGAATCTGTCCGCCGCAGCCTAGGAGACCGGTTCAATGTCACGCTGGTCACTCACTTCGAAATCTGCGCTTACCGGTTGTCTTGCCTTGGCTCTCATCGTAGGGTGCGGCGACTCAAACCAGGGAAGTTCCGCAGGCGAAGGTATTGAAAACAGTGCCTTGGCCATCTCGATATCCACCATACCCAATCCCTTCCATCTGGAATCCAACGAAGGCGAGTCACTCATTCTGACCTCGCCTGGGTCAGGCCACCTTGAATTCCATGTGGGCTCGATTGAGGAATCCGGGATCAACCTAGTCAATCAAGTGAAACTGCGCAAAGCGGCTTTCGAAGCTCTGCCGGGTGGCACTTATCTCGGCAATACCGAACTCGTCACCCAGATAGGCACTGCCTTCTCGGCTCGCGGAAGCTATGATTCCGACCACGGCAAGGTCGAGGAAATCTGGATCTACGCGCTGCACCCAACGTCCGATCGGCTCTTGACCCTGACCTACCGATACCCAGCGGCTACAGACTCTCAGGAACGGGTGCAGCAACTCTTGTCGGTCCTGGGAGAAGTAGCTGCCATCTCCGCGTCGAACCTCTCCACTGGAAGCAGCGTAGACGGCCCAAGCCCAGACGGCAGCGCGAGTTCTTAGCCGACCTCCAAAGCTTCACGCCGATACTGCAACTCATAGAGTCTGTAGTAGATACCTTTCAGAGCGAGAAGTGATTGGTGGGTACCTTGCTCTCGCAGCTCGCCCTTGTGCATCACTAGAATCCGATCAGCCTTCTGTATCGTCGATAGTCGGTGCGCGATCACCAAGCTGGTTCGCCCTTCGAGCAGTCGTTCGAGCGCCCGCTGAATCCACTGTTCAGTCTCGGTGTCGATTGACGAAGTGGCTTCATCCAGAATCAACAGGGTCGGATCGAAGGCCAGGGCACGGGCGAAGGCAATCAGTTGCTTCTGCCCTACCGACAGGCCCGCCCCCCGCTCCTTCAATTCAGTCTGGAACCGCTGCGGCAGGCGCTTTATGAAAGGAAGAGCATGCACTTCGGCTGCGGCCTGCTGTAGCTGGTCGTCCGTGATGGCCTTCTCGCCCAAGCGGATGTTGTCGCCGACAGATCCTGAAAACAGAAAAACATCCTGCAGCACCAGCCCAATCGAACGGCGGAGCTTGGTGAGGTCCCACTTGCGAACGTCAACCCCATCAACTCTTATCGATCCTTGCTGTACATCGTAGAAACGCAGCAACAGATTGGCTAGAGTGCTCTTCCCGGCACCGGTATGGCCCACTACCGCGACTGTTTCTCCAGGTTGTATGTCGAATGAGATCCCCTGGAGTACAGGATCGACGCCGTCATAGCTGAAACCGACATCTTCGAACTCGACCTTGCCGCGCACCGAGTCGGGACAATAGGGCTCGAACGGCGAGGTGATCTCGGGTTGGGTGTCCAGCAGGCTGAAGACTCTCTCAGAGCTCGCCATGGCAGACTGCAAAATATTGTACTTCTCAGAGAGATCGGATAGTGGCAGATAAAAACGTTGCGCATATTGCAGAAAAGCGATCAGCGCGCCAATCGAAATCGCTCCAGCAATGTGACGTCCGCCTCCATACCAAAGTATGAGCCCGATACCGACGGCAGTAATCAGCTCTACTGCAGGGTAGTAGACCGCATAATAGAAAATGGCGCGCACATTGGCTTCGCGATGGCGCTCGTTCACCTCCGAGAACCTTGTCAAGGTCTGCCTCTCCTGGTTGAAGAGCTGGATAACCGACATTCCCGAAATGTGCTCTTGCAAGAAAGCGTTGATGCGCGCTAGCTTGATCCGCACCTCTCGATAGCTGGCTCGCGCCCGCTTGCGAAACCATAAAGCCAGAAGCAGTAGCAGTGGGAGTATTGCAAAGGTCACAATCGCAAGTCGCCAATCGAGCCAGAAGAGAACCGAGACGATTCCAAAGAGCAGGACCAAGTCTCCGATAATCGCGACGAGTCCAGCCGTAAACATCTCATTCAGAGCATCCACATCGTTCGTAACCCGGGTCACCAACCTGCCGATGGGGTTGCGGTCGAAATACGACACGTCCAGCCGCTGCAAATGCCTGAAAATATCCCGTCGCAGGTCCTGCATGATGAACTGCCCCATCAACTGCATAATGAACCCTTGGCTGTAGAGGCTGACAAAGGTCAATCCAAGCGCGGTCAGGAAAATTGCAGCCATCAGGGTCAGCCCTTGCGAAGGGTCGAGCACAACCCCGAACTCGGTCATCTGCCGCTC
>JAZFTL010000462.1:0-2309 GCA_036446675.1 Thermoanaerobaculia bacterium | reverse complement strand
TCGAAGAGGCCCTGACCGATTTGCAATCCCTCGGTTGGACAACTCTTCACGACGCAGTTGTGACCTCCCTCTACTACTTCCGGGGAATCCGCGGCCGGCGCGCGATGATACTGCTGTCAGATGGCGACGACACCGGCAGTTCCATCCCCTATCGAGACGCCTTGGAGTACGCTCGGCGCAGTGGTGTGATGGTCTACTCGGTGGGACTCGATGTCGGTGCTGCAAATATCAAGATTCGACGAAAATTGACGCAGCTCGCCGTGGAGACGGGAGGTCAATCGTTCTTCATACACGAGGCCAGCGAACTGTCGTCTGTCTATCGGCAGATCGAAGAGGATTTGAGAAGTCAGTACCTGCTGGCCTACTCCTCAGATCGACCGACGTCAGGTGGCGATTTCCGCACCGTGAAGGTCAAAGTGAAACGTGGCAAGCTGAAAGCTCGGACCATCAGTGGCTACTTTCCTTAGCATGACTCGAAGTACCTCGAATTTCTCGATTCTCTGGATTCTCTGGCTCGCCGTTCTTCAGGGCAGAGATTTGGCGGCCCAAAGTGAACCGCAGAGCTTCGAGATGTCTCGGCTGAACCAGGTGTACAGTAACCTGGTGCGTGAGGTTTTGCCGGTTCGCCAGGGCCCGATCTCGGTGCAGCTCAATTTCTTGGAACACTCTGTCGAGATCAGAAACAATCGCCTCGAAGTTACGCGAAATCCGTTGGATAATGGTCATAAATTCAGAGTGGTAGTTACCTTTCAAGGTGAGGCAGAAATAGAGTCGAGGCTCGAGATGGCCGGTCTTCCGGCGACTCTACGAGATGATATCCGCTTGCCTCTACAGTCGATTAGTGTCTCCGGCCGAGCTGCAATACGCCGAGATCCGGAGGGCTACTGGATATCGCCTCAGGAACTCCCACCGTTTATCCAGGTCGAAGTGGAGAGTCAGCTGGCCGAGAAGATGGTAACTCTCTGCAAGGGACTAGCGTTTCTGCCGGGGTTCGGATCCGCTTGCCAAGGACTGCAGCAATCCCTCGCCTTCATTCGCTTACCCCTGCCGGCACCGGGTGACACCTATCGTGTGCCCTTCTCTGTATTGACTGACGCCGAGATTCGGGAATTCGATGAGTATCTTTCTGCAGCGATTCATTGATTGCAAATACATCTGTATTGACAAATGTCGCGGCGGCGCGCATGCTTAACGCCATGAGTGCTAAAACGGACCAGCTGCAGATCCGGGTAACGCCCGAACAGAAGGCGACGCTCAAGCGCTTGGCGCACAAATCAGGACAAGGAGTATCTTCGTATGTTCTCTCTCGCGTTCTTCCGCCGGCAGGGCTCCGCCTCAACGAAGCCGTGCGTGCGCTCGCCGATGAGGGAGAAGAACGCTTCGTGCTCGCGGAGTTCAACGATCTGCTCACAAATTTAGCTTCCGTGGAATTCACCAGCGCAGTAGCCGGGATCGAGGTAGGCGATCTATCGACGTACTTCCAGAATTACGTCGCAGCAATGGTCGAGCAGGCAGCTGAGCAGAAGGACATTGTGCCGCCCGCTTGGGTTCGAGAGGTTGAACCACTCGAGTGGCCACACTTCGCGGCACCGCTGAGGACTTTGCGCCCGTATCTGCTCAAAGTAGCTCCAGTCCCCTACCGACGGCGAAACATCTTTGTTGACTCGAGTGTTGGTGATCGTGTTTAACGGCAGGAGTCTCGTGTACAAGCTAACCAAGCAAGACATCGACCACCTCTTCGCGCTTCTTGATGAAGAACTGGCAAGCGAAGAGGCTCTCGGCGAACTTTACCTCGTCGGCGGAGCCGTCATGTGTCTGGTGTTGGACGCAAGGCCCTCAACCCGTGACGTGGACGCCTTCTTCAAGCCGACGGAGATCATCCGCCAGGCAGCGGCCCGTGTGGCGACCCGCACCGATGTTCCTTCCACCTGGCTGAACGATGCGGTCAAAGGTTTCTTAAGTCCCAAAGGGGAGTTCGATCCTTACCTCGAACTAGCCCACCTCCGAGTATTTGTCGCCCAACCGCAGTATCTACTCGCCATGAAGTGCGCCGCCATGCGTCTCGGCGAAGAGTTTCACGATCTCGACGACGTACGCTATCTGCTGCGCTACCTGAATATTTCGACTGCCGACGAAGCGCTCGCCATCGTACTCCACTACTTTGACGAAGAGCAGCTCCGGCCCAAGACGCGGCTGGCTCTCGAGGAACTTCTATCCTAAACCGGTCCGGCTCCAGGAGCTGAATGCGGGAAATCAGGGCCCATGGATCTTTGGCGTAGCGTACAGGGCAGGCTATTTCATTCTATCGA
>JAZFTL010000461.1:0-3510 GCA_036446675.1 Thermoanaerobaculia bacterium | reverse complement strand
GGCTCAAGCTGGGGCGAGGGTCCACTGCTTGGCGAGGCCGACCTGTTTGAACTTTGGGGTGAGGTGAAAACGGCTGCCAGCGGTGACAAGCTCCTACTTGCCGCAGCTAGTGCGGAAAGCGTCCAGGAGAGCCTTAGGCGTTGCCGTGCGGCCGAGAGTGCTGGGTTTGACGCCGTATGGCTAGCTCCCCACCGGACGTTCGCGGGCGACGCTCACCTGCAGTTGCTCTACTATCAGTCCATTGCCGACGGTTCGCCGCTACCCGTGGTGGTCGGCGAGATCGATCGAAGCATCCTGCCCACCGCCGAGGTGGCAAAGCTGGCGCCCCATCCCAACGTCGCGGCGATCTGTTCCGGCGACCAGCCCTTGGAACATCTTTCGGATCTGCTGAGCGTCAGCGACTGCGCTCCGCTGACCTCGCAGGCGATAGGCCTGGTCGATGCGCTCGCCGGTGGAATTCACGCCGCGGTTCTGTCTTTGGCGAACGTGCTCCCATTCCATCTGCTGTCCATTGAGGAGGCGGTTCGTACCCGAGAAGTTGAGGCCGCTGGAGACCTGGAGAGGCTTCTGGAGCCGATTGATGCAGCCCTCGCTCGATACGGTGTGCCGGGCTTGAAGCACGCGATGGACTTGCGCGGCTACTACGGCGGGGCAACCCGGCTGCCGTTGCGGGCGCTTGGAGCCGAGGCGCAGGCCGAAATCGCATCCGCGCTAGACGGCCTGGCGAGCTAGCAACGTCGCTACAGCGATTTCTCGGCGAGGTCTCCGATCACCGGCAGCGAAAACCGCTCGCCCGCGCTCGTCTTCACCAACATTAGAATCCATACAACCAGTAGAGCCGCTTCGATCAAGCTGCCCAGCGGGAATCCATGATCGCCGAAAATAAGGCGGAACCAGAGTCCGATCACCCAGTGGGAAAGCATCCACGCAACGAATAAGTAGAGCCCCTGGTAGGCGTGAAAGCGAACGGTACGCTCGCCGCGAAACCGCTCCGTCGCGAGCACATATACCGCGACGATCCAGCCCAGCCAAGGCACGTAGCATAGGATCGAGGCGGCCCTGGGGTTGAGCCCGTCGCCAGGAATCCCCCCTGACACCGGCGCCGTTACCGGTTGCGGTGTTCCGCAATGTCTGCAGAATCGCTGATCGTCCCTGGCTTGTTCTCCGCAGTTTGTACAGAAGGGCAAAGTCGTTGTCCTCACTCAAAAACAGATACGGAAGGCGTGCTGCGCCGGTTCCCCTGTCCCGAGGGCTCAATTGTAAGTGAAGGCGTGGCTAGACAACCAAAATCTGGTGATCGAGGCAGTCGGGGTCGATCGCATCGTATAGGGTCGGAATCAACTGGTCGCCGTATTGAGCGAGAAACGGCAGTGCGCAGTAGAGCCTTTCCTGCAGTGTCTTTTCTGGGTATATCAGGTTTGCCAACCGGTCGGCATCACCTGTACTGCGGTCGTTCCGCCTCAGACTCTCGCGAGCGGCCTTGGCCCGTATCTTGGCCAACTGATAATTGATCTTGCGTTGCGAATTCGCGAACGCTTCTCCCAATGTGGGATCAAAGTCCACGAGCGAATCGTGGATGTGCCCCAACGCCTCGTGGATCACCGCGCCCTCGTTGTCGAATGCCTTCTGCACCTCCGGCGGTGTCAGTAGGTTCGCGATGTTTTGACGAAGCTCTTCTCTAGGCGCGAAACAGCCGGGAACGTCAAGCTCATAGCGCTTCAGCAGTTTCTGTGTACGGCTATCGAGCAACGTGAAACAAGCGCGAGGCAGTACCACCGGCATGCGCCCGAGCAGCAGTTCATAAATCACTGCTGACTGTGCCAGATACGCTAACTCGGCGGGGCCGCCGATAAACACGGCAGTTGGCAGCAGGTAGTCCTGGAGGACGGGTCGCAGCAGCGCGTTCGGCGAAAACCCCTCCGGCTCTCGCCGAATTGCCTCAATCAACTCGGCTGAGCTAAGCACGGTACCGTTGGCCAAGTAGCGATCGTCCGATCGACGGATTGCCGAGCGCCGACCGTCGCTGAAACGAAATAGAAAGCTGGTACCGGGGCCGACTACAACTTGTTGGTGGTATCCAGCCGCCTCCAGTTGGGTGCCACGTTCGGTGACCGCCGCGAGCAGGTCGTCGCCCTTGTCCACGGCCTCGCGAATCAGCTCACCGGCAACCGAGCGCAGTTGGGGATCCATCGGGTCCAGGAAAATCAGGCCATAAGCACTCAACAGATCTTCGAACAGCCCACGGAAAGCCTGGCCGAGAGTGCGGCCCTCGCGGTAGTACTCCTCGACTCTTCGGACGACCTCATCTCCATGTGGTGTACCGGCGCAGGCCTCTCGCAGCGAATCTGTCACACCGGCAGGCAGCTTGGCACCGCCAACCGGGGCGCTGTCGGCGGCTTGCGCTTTGGCCTCGGCAATCCGGGGTTTGCCGTCCGCGTCAAACACCCAAGAGTGATCGACTTCAGCTAGGTCGTGGTCTTCGGTCGCCAGCCAGAAGACAGCGACCGCTGGAATGCCTCGGTCCCGAAGCGTCGCGGCATGCTTAGCTGCGGTCAACGCCTTGAACACCGAAAATATCGGTCCGCCGAATAGGCCCACTTGCTGTCCCGTAGCGACGACGACCGTTCCTGGCTGGGCCAGAAGATCTAGGTTCTGCTTGGTGACCTCTCCCGCCGAGTGGTTCTGATTCCGCAAGGCCTCGACGACCGTCGCCCGGCGCTGGTCCGGGTAGTCGATCGCGGCCAACGTCGGCTGCACCGAGTCTAGGCTCGGCTGGTGAGGGTAGAACTGCTTCACCTGCTCGAAGTTGTAGAGCAGACTCGTGAAGAGCGGTGTCGCCCCGGGCAGGGACGTATGAGGAATGCGGACGGATTTCATTGCGCGCGGCAAAACGTACGAGCGGGTCCGAAGATGCCCACGCGCAAATGAGCGTAAAGCAAAGACCAGTGATGCGTTCGACTCACTCTCCGGGGGATCTCGCCTCAGGGTATCAGATGCTCCAGGGCCCAAATGGACGGATGAGTACGTTGATATGCTTTGGGTGGATACGTGGTTCGAAAGTGCAAGGAGTTTACATTTCATTCCCGTTCTGCCGCCAGAAGTGTACCTACTGCAACTTCGCATCGGGTGTGTATTCGAGAGAGTTGCAGACCGCGTACCTTGGAGCGGTGGAGAAAGAGATTCGCGCTGCCGAAGCCTTTGCGTTCGACACGCTCTATCTCGGGGGCGGAACGCCCAGTTTGCTCGACGACCCCGAACTCGTCCGACTGCTTGAGGCCCTCCGTCCCCAGTCGCTTGCCGAGTTCACGATGGAGGCCGCCCCAGGAGACCTGACGCTGGAGAAGGCGCGTGCTTGGTCGCGCCTCGGCGTAAACCGGGTCAGCTTCGGCGTCCAGAGTTTCGACTAGAAGGTGGCCCGTAGTTCCGGGCGTCGTCATACCGCCCAGACTGTCGTCGACGAGGTCGCTCTACTGCGATCAGTAGGTATCGAGCGCATCAACATCGATCTGA
>JAZFTL010000460.1:0-2242 GCA_036446675.1 Thermoanaerobaculia bacterium | reverse complement strand
TCCAACAGATCGGCATTGATCCCCGGTGCCTTGAAACTCGGGAGTGACATTTCGACTCGGATCTCGGCACCACTAGCTGAGAGCCGGACCGTGCCTGCAAAAACTCCCTCCCCGCCTTCCGGCATCCAAGGCGTCGCCTTCTCTGCTTCTACGCTCGACGGCAGAACTCGCAACAACTGAACGAGGTCCGTCGACTTCACTTGATAGTCAAGTGACCCGGTATGGGAACCGAGGTCATAAAAACCAGCCGCTACCAGACTCTGCGACGGAGCATCGAGGGTCACCGAGCTCGCCTGCAGCACCCCCTTCTCGATGACGAATGGTGCCGATCCGGTCAAGAAAATCCCCGGAAGATCTTTGATGACATCAATCCTCTCGGCCACCCTAGAGGTGATTTGAAGATCGGCCCGACCACTTCCTCGAAGGAAGTCGGACCAGGAGAAACCGTACTCCACTGGACCCGATACCTCGCCGAATACTCCTTGTAGCGCCAGACCCTGATCCGCGATCAAGCGATGCAACTCCACCTCGGTGAGGACAAAATCGAGATCCACTTGAAATGGTTCCGTCTGTAGGTTTACTCGGACCTCTCCGGAAACTGAGCCCGCTCCGTATCGAACCTTTTCCAAATCGAGGTGAAATCTCGTCGCATCGACCGCAAGCCTGCCGGAAAGATCTCGAAACCGTCGGTCAGCTATCGTAGTGGACTTGGAATTAAACTCGCCGATATAGCTCCACTGATCGTCCTTGAAACTGAAATCTCCTTTCAAACTGAACGAACCCTCGACCCGAGTGTCGGTGAGACCCAAGCTCTGCAATAAGTCTGCATCAATCTCAGTTTGGGAGGCGACATGAATCCGCAACCCATCGCTCCACGACGCCTGGCCGCTCATCGCGCTCCTTAAGAATGGTCCACTCACTCTAGCTCCAAGGAGCTCGAAGTCGCTTCCTGCCAGCCGTCCTCGAATTCCCACCGTCCCGAGATAGGGAGTCGCATTCGGCAAGAGTATCTCGACATCGTGAACGTCAATGCCGACGTCAACCGCACCACGTGAGTCGCTGACGATTCTGGCTCTGAAGTTGTGAGCTCGCAGGTCGATGGGGATCTGCCGCTGGTTGATGATCACAACACCCTGATCGACTTTGACAACTCCGACCTCGATCGACCAGGAGCCGTTCGTCAGCCAGTTGGATCCTTCGGATCGACTCAATCGAGGTAGATTATCTCGACCGGATTCCGCAACCTCAACGAACACGGAAGGCGCAATCACCTCTACCCGGTTGAGCAGTACCTTGCGACGCAGCAGAGCCTCGAGGGAGATATCGATTGAGATTTCGTGGACCGACGCGACCGCAGGAGATTGCGCGGTCGGACCGGCGATCAGCACATCCGAAATCTGAAGGGTTGGATAGAACCAGCTGAAGGTGATGCTGCCAACCTGCACTTCCCGCCCGAGCAATCGCGCCGCAGCTTCTTGGGCCGCCGCGACCATTCTCGCTCTTGCCCACTCGCTGTTCGGAAGCAAGAAAGCGACAACAGTCAACACCATGAGTATCACTGCCAGCCAAATCGCCGGCCGTAGGACCCAACGCCGAAATCTCTTCTTACTCACCCCAATGCAGCTTGTCACGCAGTCCGTCGTAAAAGGTCCGACCGCTGGTCTTGACCAGTCGCACTCGGTCCGCTGACCTTCGAGCAGTCACCTTGTCTTGGTAGGCCAGAGACGTGCCCTCTTGACCATCAAGCGTTAGATACACCTCCTCCTGTTCCGACTCCAGCCGCACTTCAATGAGACTGGAGTCAGGTACCACGATCGGTCGCAGAGAGAAGGTATGAGCGCAGATCGGCGTCACCACCACCACCGGGAGCTGCGGCGTCACGATCGGCCCTCCTGCTGAGAGGTTGTAAGCAGTAGTACCCGTCGGAGTCGAGATGATCAGTCCATCGGATCGATAAGTAGCCACCGGGTGGGCATCAATCGTTAGGCTGAGCTCGATGATCCGGGCTAGAGCACTCTTGGTGATCACCGCGTCATTGAGGACCCGGTAGGCGACTTTCGATCCATCTGAGCGCTCCAGCTTGACATCCAAGAGGCTACGCTCTTCAATCTCAAACTCACCTGCCAAGGCGCTCACCAGAGCCGGGTAGAGCTCCGAGCGGCCTACTTCGGTCAGAAATCCGAGATTCCCTAGATTGACCCCCAGGATAGGTGTTCGGTTGGTGACCTGTCGCGCCACCGAG
>JAZFTL010000459.1:0-4657 GCA_036446675.1 Thermoanaerobaculia bacterium | reverse complement strand
ACTTGGAGAGAGAACTCGCCGCCGTCTGTCGCAAGGTGGCCGTGAAGATCGCCCACGGAGATATGAAGCGAAACTCTATGACTCCCGCCAAGATCGAAGCGATGCTGGGACCACCCAGACACTTCACCGAAGATCTTCTCGACCGAGACCGAGTCGGCGTCGCAACCGGGCTCGCTTGGACCGCCAGCGGCGGAGATCTGTTGTTTATTGAGGTCGTCGCGGTGGCAGGGACCGGCAAACTGGTCCTCACCGGACGCCTCGGCGAAGTGATGAAGGAGTCGGCACAGGCGGCCTTGAGCTACGCCCGGTCCTATGAAATCGCCGACCTCCCCCACGACTTCTTCAGCACCCACGACCTCCATGTCCATGTGCCTGCAGGCTCCATTCCTAAAGACGGTCCTTCGGCCGGTATCACGATCGCCACGGCAATCATATCGGTCTTGACCGGCAAGCCAGTGCACCGCCGCATCGCCATGACCGGAGAAATCACCTTGCGCGGCGACATCATGCCTATCGGAGGCCTTAAAGAAAAGATCCTGGCGGCGCGGTCCGCAGGTATAGAGATGATCCTCGTACCCCACCTGAATCAACGCAACTTCTCAGAGATCCCAGCAGAAGTCACGGCGAACTTGAAGTTCCATTTCGTGGAACACATGGACGCCGTGCTCGCTTTCGCCCTCGCCGATCCGACTGCCTCCGAATCACCGGCCACAGCCCGCTAACGATGAAGGAGCACCACGAAGACCGTCTCATCGAATGGCTTCGAGAATCTCTGAGAAAGCGAGGGAACTTTCTCATCGGCGACGACGCCGCCCTTACCTCTGGTACCGGTCGCTGGGTGACAACGGTCGATCAGCAGATCCTCAACACTCACTTCATCGACAGCATGTCGCCGCAGCTAGTGGCGCAGCGGCTCCTGGCCGTGAGTCTGTCGGACCTCGCAGCCATGGGTGCTCGAGGCCGGTACGGATTCTTAGCCCTGAGTTGCCCACCTGAATATGAAGTACGCCGCTTCTTCCGCGGCCTGCTTCAATCTTGCGACGAGTTCAATATCTCGTTGGCCGGAGGAGACATCTCCCGCAGTTCAACAGTCACGGCAGCGCTCACCCTGGTCGGTGAACTTCCCAGCAAACGAAAAGCCTTGCTCCGCTCGAGGGCTCGAGCCGGTGACTCCGTCTGGATCGGGGGAACAGTGGGCGAATCTGCGCTCGGGCGCTTCCTGGTGCGATGCGGCGCCCGGCTTCAAGGAAGATCGGTCAAGTTTCCGGCCAAGCTGGAGCTACCTCCTCGGTTGGCTGCAAGCGCTCGACGCGCCGTCCGCCGACACCTTAAGCCGCGCGCTCAACTCGAGCTCGGCCGGTGGCTGGTGATGCAGAAGCGCGCCGCAGCCATCGATGTATCCGACGGCCTGAGTCTAGATTTGGCTCGACTTTGCAGAGAAAGCAAGCTCGGGGCAGAGATTGACGCGGCAAAGCTACCTCTGGCGCGGCACTCGAAAGCGCTAGCGGACCTGCTCGGAAAATCGGACTTGGATCTGGCGCTCTCGGGTGGGGAGGATTATGTGCTGCTCTTCGCCCTGCCCTCGAAAGTCTCTCCGCCAGTCCACTTTCAATGCGTTCGCATCGGTGAATTCACTCGAGCGCCGCAAATTCTCTTGCGTGACAGGTCAGGCCGTCGGCCTCTTGCAGCCCAAGGCTGGGACCAGTTCGCTAGATAGTAGCTCGTAAATCGCTCCTCAGCCTTGGCCTACGTAAGAGAACCGGGGCGGCTGTTTATCGTCATCATCATTCCATGCGCAGGCCGCATGACGGTGCCTGACTTACCATACACCGGATGGTCTGGAGCGAGATCGAGGACGAATCTCTGACAGATGCGAGCCGTGAGCAACTTCGATTGCACCATTGCGAGGTAGGCGCCGACACAGAGGCGATGACCAGCTCCGAACGGAATGAACGCACAGGAATGACGACCTGCCGAGTTTTCGGCTGAGAATCGATCCGGGTCGAACCCCTCCGGATTCGGCCACACTTCAGGCAACCGATGAGTCGCATAGGGAGCAACTATCACCATCGCGCCGGCCGGTATGCGGTATCCTCCAATTGAAGTATCTTGCACTGCGATTCGGGTGAAATTATAGGCCGGCGGGTAGATTCGCAACGCCTCTTGCACGCATCTCTCGGTGTACTGAAGCTGGTTGAGATCTTCCGCGGTCGGGCGACGCCTACCCAAGACCTCATCGGCCTCTTTGTACAGCCGAGCTCGGACCTCCGGCTGAATCGAGAGCCGATAAAAAAAGAAGGTCATCATACTTGCGGAGGTCTCGAAGCCCGCATGAAACAGGGTCAGCAACTGATCGCGGAGTTCCCTGTCACTGAAAGGAGGTCTATCGTCGAACTCGGCGTGGGCAAGACGCGATAGGAGCGAAAAATCTTCGCTCCTGGACTTCCGCTGCTCCTGAATTGCCCTGAAGACCAACTCATCTATACCTTTCACCGCCCTCTTCAAGCGCTGTAAGTGAACTAGATTCGGTGGCTTGAGAAAATCCATAACCGAGCGCGGCGGGGGCGGCCAGTGCTCGCGAAGATCGTCTACCAACGAAATGAATGTTCGGCCGCAATCGTTGAAAGCCGGCCCCAATACCCACATCCCGATCAAATTCTCACTGATGGCGGTCAGATTGTTCTCGACATTTACTTCCTCGCCGGTATCGACATAGGGTTCCCATCGGCTCAGCAAGCGATCGATGAGGTCGACCATCGGCCCCACTTGGTCGGCCACTGGGCGGCGCCCGAGCGCCGTCTGGGTGGCACGCCTCTGCCGCTTCCACTCTTCTCCTTCGGAGGTTAGTAAGCCATCACCGATTGCTTCGCGAATCTGCTTGTAGCGTTTGTTCTTGACATAGTGCTTAGCCTTTTCGACGAGCATCTCTCGAACGAGTTCCGGATCGGCAACCAAGTAGGTGGCCTTGCGGCCGTAGTAAAACCGGGAGATGCCGCCATACTCGAGAGCGGTGCGAGCGTAGAAGCGCATTGGGTTCTTGCGCACCTGGCCCATACTGCCGAACCAAGGCACTCCCTTGGGCCCGGGAGGATCAAGCAGGTTGGGCTGGGATTTGCGGGTGGTGTCCATAACTCGTAAATCATACAGTCCAGGAGTCTGTGCGGTAGAAAGTATTCCCACCGTGACAGCGCGACAGATATTTCTACCGCGCAGAGTCCTAGTCTCCACTGCGGGGATCTAGCACGTCGATCAACGCGTCTCCCAAAAAATTGAGCCCCATGACGGTCAGGAGAATCGCCAGCCCTGGGAAGAGCGACAGATGTGATGCATCGATAAGGTGACTTCGCCCGGCATTGATCATCGCTCCCCAAGAAGGTGTCGGCGGTTGAATTCCAAGACCCAGAAACGACAAGCTCGCTTCGGCGAGAATCGCCCCAGCCATTCCCAGACTGGCTTGCACCACAAGTACCGGGACAACATTAGGCAGCACATGGACCACCAGAATGCGGCGCGCTGGAAACCCTAAGGATTTCGCTGCCAAGACGAACTCGCACTCCTTGATGCGCATCACCTGGCCGCGCACCAGCCTCGCATAGCTCACCCAGCCGATGATGACCAGCGCGATGATGACATGCCGGATTGCCGGACCCAACACGGCGACGAGCGCAATCGCCAGTAGGATCCCCGGGAATGCCATGAACACATCCGCAGTGCGCATGACAAGCCGATCGGTAACTCCGCCGAAATAGCCTGAGATCGCCCCCACGAGACTACCGAAGGAACCGGCCAGCAGCACAACTGCCAGTCCCACCCCTACTGAAATTCGAGCCCCGAAGATGAGACGGGCCAGAACATCTCGCCCCAGTTCGTCGAGGCCCAGCAGGTGATCCCTCGAGGGCGGCTCCAAGCGATGATCCAAGTCCTGAAGATTGGGATCATGCGGCGCAATCAACGGCGCGAACGCTGCCGTCGCCAGAGCTCCGGCAACAAGGCACCCGCCTATATAGAGAGTGAGCCGACTCCTGCGGCGCTGCGCAGTCTTCGCTGGGGCTACATCAGAAATCGTCATCTCTGTCAGACACTTTGATCGACCGCCTTGATGAGTACCCGGCTCAGCCGCTCCAAACCTACGAAGGACGCACCCTTGGATCCAACATCGCATACACAAGATCGGTTGCCAAGTTGATCATGATGTAGGTCATCGCCATCACCAAGACACCTCCTTGGACCAACGGGTAGTCTCTCATCCGAATGCCTTGAATCAACAGCCGGCCCACTCCCGGCCAGGCGAATATGGTCTCAGTGATGATCGCTCCGGTGAGCAGAGAACCGAATTGAAGCCCAATCACCGTCACCACCGGCATTGCGGCATTTTTCACCGTGTGTCTGATAACCGCCCAGGGAAGACTCAAGCCTTTGGCCATAGCCGTCACAAGATAGGCCTTGTGAAGCTCCTCGCCGACAGAAGATCGGATCATTCTCGTGAGCATACCGGCGAGAGCGGTACCGAGAGTTACGGCTGGAAGTACAAAACTTCGAATTCCGCCCCGGCCCGAGACCGGAAAGAGATCAAAATGAATCGAAAAAAGGAGAATCAACATGGGTCCGAGCCAGAAGTTCGGCATGGATACCCCTAGCAGGGAGATCAACCTAGCGA
>JAZFTL010000458.1:0-6038 GCA_036446675.1 Thermoanaerobaculia bacterium | reverse complement strand
CGGCGCCCTGGCCGCCAAGGGGCCGATCAAGCTGATCGATTCGACAGTGATGCTCGATCAGGCCAAGAAGTGGCAGGACCTGTTTCAGCAGACCATCACGTTGATTTTTCTCTTTTATCTCCTGTTCTCGACCCACTTTCGGTTGGCCTTGGTGTGCGTGGTCGCAGCGCCGATCTTCATTTACACGATCGTACGATTCGGTAAGGGAATGCGCTGGACCAGCCATCGAAGTCAGGAGCGCATGGCAGACTTGAGCCAACTTCTCAGTGAGGCGGTCAAAGGGCATCGCGTCGTGAAGGCATTCGGAATGGAGGCGTTTGAGTTGAAGCGCTTCAAAAAGGCGACTCGAAGGCACCTCCAGGTGAAACTGCGCTCTCAGATCATTGCTAACTTCTCGAGTCCGGTAGTCGAGTCGCTGGGAGCGATAGGAGGAACTGCGTTTCTGATTTATGCAGGACGTGCCGTCCGGTCGGATGAGGTGACCGGTCCATTGTTGGTGCAGTTTCTCATCAACATGATGATGCTCTACGATCCGATTCGAAAGCTCAACAAGGTGAATCTAATGATTCAGGAGGCGTCTGCTGCGCTGCATCGAATCGAAGGAATCATCAGTATGCCAAATGAGATCGCGGAGCATCCCGAGGCAGTTACCATAGAAGTTATTTCGAGTGGTATCGCATTTGAAAACGTAACATTTGGATATCTCGACCAGCCGGTGATCAAGGACCTGACCCTGGCTATTAAGAAGGGTGAAATAGTCGCGCTTGTCGGGCCGTCGGGTGCCGGGAAATCGACGCTGATCAATCTCTTGCCGCGGTTCTTCGATCCCGACAGAGGGCGCGTCACCATCGACGGTCTTGATATTCGAGAAATCTCCCTTCGATCCTTGTCTGGGCTGATCGGAATCGTGACCCAAGACACGGTGCTGTTCGATGATTCCGTCCGCAATAACATTGCCTACGGGAGAGCTGACATAGGGTTGTCTGCGGTGCGTGAAGCGGCGGTAGCTGCGCACGCCGACGAGTTCATCATGGATCTGCCGCAAGGCTACGATAGTCGAATCGGAGAGTCGGGACATACCCTCTCCGGCGGTCAGCGTCAGCGCCTCAGCATTGCGCGGGCCCTTCTCAAGAACGCGCCGATTCTGATTCTCGACGAGGCGACATCCCACCTGGACACAGAATCTGAAGCGCTCGTGCAACGGGCCTTGTACAACCTAATGAGAGACAGAACCACATTGGTGATCGCACATCGCATCTCGACGATAGCGAAAGCGGATCGCATCGTCGTGATGGAGGGTGGCGAGATGGTGCAGGTTGGTAGTCACCAGGAGCTCTCGTCTCGGGAAGGAACGTACAAGCGCCTCTATGACCTACAGTTTAAGGAGTAGGATTGCGCGGTAATTCTGAGATGTCGAATTCTAAGTTGATCAAGCGGTGCTGGGGCGAACCGGCGCTTCAAGGCGTTTTCTCAGAGAAAAGTGGGTCGCTCCGCCCGGAGTAGCTATCGGCCTCGGCTTGCAGGGCCAGCATCCGGGACTCGAATTCGCGTACCAAAGCGGCGAACTGCTCCGAAGTCGGTCGCACCGGCACCTCCATCGCCTCACCATAGACAATAACCACCTTGGCGAAAGGCAGAGGTAAGAGCGTCCGGTCCCAGGACCGGCTGAAGATGTAGCCCGGGTTGGCCGAGGCGGTGATCGGCATCAGGACTCCTCCGGTGCGCTGCGCCAATGAGATAATGCCTCCCTGAACCCGGCCGCGGGGACCGCGCGAGCCGTCTACCGCAAGACAGGATCCCAAACCGGGATCGTGGCGCACCCGTTTGATCATGTCGACGATCGCTTGCAGTCCATCGGTTCCCGAGGATCCCCGCACGACCTGAAAGCCGAGCCGCTTTTCGATTTCAGCCATGGCGTCCCCATCCAGGCTCTTCGAGCACATCGACACCCAACGACCATTGTGTGGTCGGCTCATGGTACGCAACAGGGCAAAGGTTCGTCCGTGCAGAAAGCCGACGACCAACGAACGCGAATCGGCTAGGCAGCTCTCGAACCGTTCGCGGTGGAACTCCTGATGGCGCCACGTCCAGTCCAAGAGGCGAATCATCCCCAAAGCCAGTGGCGGTACGCACCACCGCATGAGCAATCGCTTGACCGGTCGCGATCTGGATGTTACCGGAGTCGACGATTCGGGCATCAGGTAAGAGCTTCGGGGCATCAAATGAGACCAGACCGGCTAGGAGGCCACCCGCTCCTCCAAGAAGGTGACCAGTTCCCCGAGGGTTCGAATGTTCAGGATCTCCTTGGCAGAGATCTCAACGCCGAATTCGCCCTCCAAGTCAAAGAGTAGATCCAGCACGGCGAGGGAATCAAAACCGAAGGATTCGATCGTCGTCTCCCCAGTCGCCGACGCCCAGTCGACATCTTCGATCGCCGACTCGCCGATCACCGTACCGATGCGCTGAAAAACATCCTCCCGCTTCATCTCAGAGCTTGTGAGTTTTTCCAGACTCGTTGCGAGGGCATCATCGAGAGCGTCCAGCAAGGCGCGAAAGTGAAGGAATAGCTGGCTATTTCGAGCTTTCGAAACACAGCTGGGCGCTTTTGGTGGTGACCATAGCAGGATCTGGAAATATTCACAGGCTCTCAGTCCTCCGAGTCGTCTGTGCCTGTTACGATCACGCTTTCCCGAGCACCAAGACCGCGTTGCCGCCGCCAAAGCCGAAACTGTTCTTCATTGCCAGGCGTGCCTCTGTGGGTACCGACTTGCCGCCTATCAAAGCGATCGCGCACTGCGGGTCGGGATGGTCGAGATTCAGATTGGGTGGGAGGACTCCATGCTCGAGCGCCATCAGCGTGGCGATTGTCTCCACAACCCCTGCCGCCCCCAGGAGATGGCCAAAGAAAGACTTGCTCGAGCCGACCGGAACAGTGCCGGCAGCAGATCCGAGTGCCTCGCGAATAGACTGACTCTCGCAGAGATCATTTGCCTGGGTCGCCGTCCCATGTGCATTTACGTAGCCGATCTCAGCCGCCTCGACTCCGGCGTCGTCAAGGGCCGCGAGCATGGCGCGTACTTGGCCGGCGACATCCGGACTGGTGAGATGGGTGGCGTCGGACGACTCTCCGTACCCGAGGATCTCGCCCCGCACCCGCACACCACGACCTGCCGCGCGTTGCCAGTCTTCCAAAACGAGAATGCCCGCTCCTTCACCCAGTAGACACCCGTCGCGGTCTATGTCAAACGGACGGTAGGCGCTTTTCGGGTCGGCAATAGTGGAGAGCACTCCCAGATTGTTCCATGCACCGTAGTAGAAGGGATCGAAGAACGCATCTGAGCCGCCGCACAGAACGACCTCGGCATAGCCGTCGCGGATCAGCCGGAAGCCCTGACCGATCGCGTTGGTTGAGGATGCACACGCCGAGACGATGACTTGGTTGGTGCCGGTCAAACGGTAGTGCAGGGAGACACCGGCAGACAATCCGTTGGCCATGAACTTCGGGACGGAACTAGGGCGCATTCCTCGCGGGCCTTTGTCAGCGAAGCGAGTGAAGCCTTCGTAGAGGGTGCTTGCCGGACCTACTCCACAGCCCAACAGCGTGGCGATATCCTGGGCTTCATAGGGCGGTTCGGTCACCAACTCGGCCCCCTCGAGAGCCTGACCCGAGGCCTCTAGCGCGAGCCCAAGCGACCGATCTACTTTGCGGATCTTCCTAGCTGCCAGGCGTTCAGCAAGCAGTTCGTCGTCAACCTCTCCACCGATCTGAACCTTGCACTCGCTTGCATCGAATCCCCGAATCGGCGCCAGTCCGGTTTCGCCTGCCAGCAGGTTGGCCCATACCGTCGTCTCGTCCAGCCCGAGCGCAGTGACGATGCCGACGCCGGTGACCGCTACGCGCCTTTGTGACATTCGACTCAACCGTGCATCCACAAACCGCCGTCCACATGCAGAACCTGGCCGGTCATGTAGCTGGAAGCATCGGAGAGTAAGAAGACTACCGTGTCAGCGATCTCCTCGGGTCGCCCGAAGCGAGCCAGAGGAATTCCCAAGGAGTCGCGATTTGCCTGCGGAACGTCTGCCGTCATGTCGGTGTCGACGAACCCCGGCGACACGGCGTTACAGCGAATCCCAAAACGGGCGGCTTCGAGCGCCAGGCTTTGAGTCAGACTCAACAGCGCCGCCTTGGAGGCGGCGTAGTCGGCGCCCATCCACTTCCCGGGGCCATGGGCAGCGAGCGATGTCATATTGACAATGGCCCCTCGGCGCTGTTTTCGCATGAGCACGTAAGCCTCTTGGCTGGCGACCATCGCCGCTTCCAGGTTGAGCCGGAAGGTCGAACGCCAGTCGTTCAAATTGAGCCCGCGAAAAGCGACCGCACGCCCCGCGCCGGCATTGTTGACCAGACCATCCAATCCGCCGGCAGCCTCTACAAAGTCCCGCACCAGGCGGCGCGCCTCTTCGGGGTTCTCGAGGTCCGCAGTCAGAGGGACTGTTCCAGCGCCCAACTCAGCTGCGACCTCGCCGACTCGTCCGCTGTCGCGCCCATGGACTCCAACCTTGGCCCCGGCCTCGACCAGTCTCGCTGCGACTGCCCGACCGATCCCGCGCGTCGAGCCGGTCACCATAAAACACCTTTTGAACAGGTCTTCTGTCACCGAAAATCCGTTTCGATCCATTCCCCGGTGGAATCCTATCAACTAGCCTACTTTTCGAGCCACCGGGCATAGAGCTCGGGCCGGCGGTCGCGCAGGAAGAGCCTCCGCGCATGAGAATCCTCGACTGCTGCAAGGTCTAAATCCGCGCAGAGAATCGTTTCTTCCCGGGAGGGTGCTCGAGCGAGCACTCGTCCGGACGGATCGCACACAAAGGATTCACCGGCAAAGTCGAGTTTCTCCTCCTTCCCAACGCGATTGCAGAGAGCGGTGAAGTACCCGTTCTGAAAGGCGGCGATTCTGAGTTCTGCTTCGAACAGTCCATCCGGCCATTCGCCGACTACGCCGGCTTGCGGAACGAGCACTACTTCTGCGCCGCCTAGCCCCAACGCTCGCATGTACTCAGGATAGTGACGGTCGTAGCAGATCGCCACACCTATCTTGCCTATTCGAGTGTTATAGACCGGAGCTCCCGTATCGCCTGGGTGGTAGTAGCCCCGTTCATGGAAGCAGGAGTACTCGGTGATGTGAATCATTCGAGTCACCCCGAGCAGGCTCCCATCGGCATCGATTACCGGAGAGCTGTCGAAACAGAGGTCTCCACTGTGCTCGAAGAGATTCAGCACAACGACGACGCCTTGGGCGGCGGCCAGCTCTTGGAACGCCTCAGTTACGGGGCCGGGAATAGCTTCGGCCAACTTGGCGACATTCCCTGAGGCGGGATGCTGGGGATAGAACGGCTCGAATGCCAGTTCCGAGAAACAGACGAGCTCAGCGCCCTGATCCGCCGCGGCTGCAAGGTTTCGCAGCCCGGTTTGCAGGTTCTTCTGTTTGTCTGTGGTCGCGGTCTGTTGAATCAAGCCAATGCGAATAGCGCACCTCCATTCCAAGTGGGACTCTCGATTCTAGCTGGTATGATCGGTTGCCGGGGCAGTGCCACGGAATTACTTGGGACTGCAGCGGACAGCCAGGGACCGGGTGCGCGGATGATTCTCGATCGTTGACAGCTATAGCAGCCGGGTTAGGAGATTTAAGGACGTTTTCAAATGAGATTGACTGCAAGGGTAAGGGGTCGAGGCAAGCCGGTCGTCGTTCTGCTCGGCGCCTGCCTTATGGCTGGGGTGTTTATCATCGAGGCCTCGGCTGGAGGTCAGGGGTCACCGGAAGATGCCGACTATCTCACTCAGATAGATGGCTGGCGTGCCCGCAGAGTAGAGCGGTTGATCACGGAAGACGGGTGGCTTAGCCTCGTGGGCCTTTTTTGGATCGAAGCGGGGGAGAACTCGATCGGCTCCGGACCTGAGAATGTCGTGCTGTTGCCTTCGAGCAAGGCTCCCGAGAAGGTCGGAATCCTGACTGTGGAAAACGGCAAGACCAGAATTG
>JAZFTL010000457.1:0-5623 GCA_036446675.1 Thermoanaerobaculia bacterium | reverse complement strand
GGCATACCTCGGGGAACCGTGAGGTGTGAAAAGTGCCTTGGATTGCGGTGCAACTGCGAGCCCAGGACCGGGTCGATCTGATCGTAGGGAGGCGACGCCAAGTGACCCACGGGAGCAGCTTGATCGGTGTATCTCAGGCCTTTAAAGGGATAGATTTGCATGTGAGACCCTCCAGGAAGTCATCCTATCGTAGCGGCGGACAAGGAGCCCTGCGGCTGAGTATACGCGCCCGGGAGTCCGGTGAGAAATGGAGTTCGCTCCAGACTCCTTGGTTAACGTGAACTCCGAGGGCGTATACTGCGAAGAGATTCGAAGTCGACGAGCGGAGAGTAGAGGCTCGATCAAAATGACCGACTCCGGCGGACCAGAGACCTAAGGAAGTCCTTGAAGAACCAAAGTCCAACCTGGCTCGAGAAGCCTTGGAGTTTCTGGCGAGAGCTCATCCAACAGGCCGCTCGTGATCGAGTCGACGCCGAGGCCGCGCGGGTGGCGTTTTTCCTCTTTCTCTCGCTCTTTCCGTTTATTCTGACTCTGTTCGCCGTCACCAGTTGGTTCGGTGGGGAACTGGTGTTTCGCTGGATCATGAGTCAGCTTACGGCGACGCTTCCGGGGCAGGCCTCTCTGGCTGTGGAGGACTTTGTGCGAGAGGTGACGCGCTCTCCCAGCGCCGGCCTAGTGTCGGTGGGTCTACTGCTGACGTTCTGGTCGGCGTCGAACGCCTTCGCAGCGCTGTCGGACGGTCTGAATGCGGCCTATAGGGTTCAGCGACAGCACCGCTGGTGGAAGAAGCGGGCGCTCTCCTTCGTCCTCTTGGTCGTCATGTCTGCGGCCGCAATCGGTAGCGCGATTGTGGTGTTGGCCGGTCCGGAGATCGCCTCCACTCTCAATGTGCCGACTCTCGAGAGTTTCTTCAGGTGGCCGCTGACCTATCTGTTGGCGGTCGCCCTAAGCTGGCTGATTTACCTCTTGCTACCCAATCACGACCAGAGCCGGGAGAAACGGAGAATTCTGGTAGGGGCCGTTGTAGGAACCAGCCTCTGGGTGCTCGGAACCATGGCGTTTCGGGCCTATGTCGCGAATTTCGATCGCTTTCATATTGTCTACGGCTTTCTCGGGGGTGTCGTGATGCTCCAGCTCTGGTGCTACATGACCGCTCTATCGATTCTCCTCGGCGGAGAAGTTGCCGCGATTCTGGAGCGGCGGCGAACCTCTGAGAAACAGGTTTTCAAAGCTCCCTGAGCAATTTTTCATAGTCGGCAGGGGTGTCGAGGTCTTGCACCGTAGCAGGATCGTCTACTGTGACCTCACAAACTCGGTCTGGATAGATCTCGAGGAGTTCCTGCAGACCTTTCTCTGGGTCGAGCCGCCCGATCCGGAGTGCCAGGTCCTTGGAGATCAAGAGTGGGTGACCCCGTCTGCCTCGACACGTTGGTACCACCAGGCCGGACTCGAGCGACCGCAGCCGATCTCTGAGTTGCAGGATCGAGTTCGGTTCGAGGCCAGGATAGTCTCCAGGGCAGACCAACAGATCCTCGCCGCGCTGCATCAGCTCGTCGGCGCCTCCAAAGAAGGTGAGGCCGGCTATCACGCTGGAAAGCATGCCCCGCCTGGGATCTGGGTTGACGGCGGTCGGGATGTTCTTCCGGCTGCACCAGGCTTGAAGAGTCTGATCCGCGGACCGTGTCACGACGACCAACTCGGTGACGCCGCCGCTGTGTAGTGCCGAGATCAAAGATCCCAGGACGGTGTCGCCGCGAAAGGGTAGCAAGAGCTTCGGGCGACCCATTCGCCGCGAGCTGCCGGCACAGGGGAGAATTGCTACGGCCACAGAGTCACCACGCCGACAGTCTATCGACAATCGAAGGGCTGCCCTGGTACAGCCGGTTGGGAACTTACGGGTTCTCGCTCGAAAGGTTATGTAATTCTTCGGCCATTTCCTGGAGGCTTTTCTCGAGTGCGGCAATGCGTTTGTTTAGATCGCCCCGATGTTCTTGCATCATCAGGAGCTGTTCCCTGAATTCGGGACGGCCGATGCGCTCCTCGAGGTCTTGCATAGCCTCTTTGAAGTTTTCCGGAAGAATCTCGATGACTTGATGGGGTCCGGCACCGTCCGAGTTCCAGCTGAATTTGTAAGCTTTTCGGTGCACTTTGGGAGAGGTCGCTGACGAGGCCGATTTCTTCGCCTCACCAGCTACCATTTGCAGAGCTCTCTGGGCCAGCCTTGCGATATCAACTTGCGGTCGGTCGACCCGTGTCAGGGTTACGGGCAGTTTCATGAGCCTGCCCTCACGCCAGATTTTCAGAGTGACGGAGTCTCCATCGCCGTGCACGCCGATGTGTCTGACGACCTGAGATGTCGTATCGATCCGCTTGTCGTCGATTGCAGTAATGATGTCGCCGACCTTGATCCCGAATTCCATTGCCGGACTGTCCTCAGCCACCGAGGAGATCATCACGCCAAGGTCGTCGCCCACCCCAAAATGCCGACGCAGTTCAGGGGTCAACTCGAGTAGGCCGACACCCAAGTAGCCTCGAGACAACTTGAATTGAAATGCGCCGAAACTGCTGAATCGGCCATCCGCGCCACCGAGCACTTGAAGATCTTCGATGTCATCGCCGGTAACGACGACGATAGCTCTCCTCACTTTTAGTTGTTCGGCGTCACTGTGCACTCCTTCCGGCACTGCGGCGATGCCGGTAAGGGGTAGGAGCATCGCCAAACATAAAGGAACCAGGACTCGACTCCAAGTTCGAAAAGGATTGGCGTTGAGAGGATATTGGTCGCTCATGTAGGACTCCTTCAGGGTGACTGGATAGCTCGATCTGGCTTCGGGTTCTGCCTTGGGTGGATGTCTCGGCAGATTACGGATTGATTTGGTGAGATGCCGGCCGGACTGCGGCCGGCTGCGCCTCGCGGTGCAGTTCCCGGTTGATCAGAGTGGACAGGTCGAAGACGAGATCGTAGTTTTCCTCCCCTCCCAAGTACAGCACCGGGGCGGTTTGAGCGTTGAGTTCGCGAATTCTCGAGAGCTCCTCTTCGAGGGCCCGGTGCCGCGCCAGGAGACTCTGCGATTGGGTCAATTGGGTATTGGATTCGGGATGTTCGGAGCTGAATCTGGATCCGGCGACGAATCCGAGAACCAGCAAGAGAACTGCCGCGGCCGACCAAGACCAGCGAGCAGTTGTAGTGGGCGCCCAGCGACGGTCCTGACGTTGGTCATAGGCAGCCATCGCCCGAATCGTAAAGGGCTCTCCAGGGGACTCTCTGGGAAGGCTGCTCAGAAGGTCGGCGATTTCGGAGTAGCGGTCGTTTTCAGTCATGCTTGCGTCTCCCTCCAGTAGGGCTCTAGAGACTCCCGCAAGAGCCTCCGGCCGCGAAAGATCCTGGACTTCACGGTGCCTTCTCGACATTTCAATACGTCGGCAATTTGATTGTAGGACCAGTCCTCAATATCGTATAAAACGACAGGTAATCGGTAGTGCACGGGGAGGCCCTGCAAAGCGATTTGAAGCTGGGCTTGTAACTCGTCTTGCAGGACCTCGGCCTGTTGACCGGGAGGAGCCTGATTGCCGTTTGGTGAAAGGAAGATCAAGCGTAGAGCGCGACGCCGCGATAGCTGCCGCGCCTTGCTCTTCAGGAGGTTAGTTGCGGTGCGAAAAATGTATGCCTTCAACTTGCCCTGTTCCGTGTAGTTGCCGCTGCGTTCAATAAGTCGCAGGAAGGTTTCCTGAGCAATATCCTCGGCCTCCTCTCGAGAACCGGTCATCCGAGTCAGGTAATTCACCAGACTGTCTTTATAGAGGACGACGATTTCGCCGAATGCATTGCGGTCGCCGTCGCGGGCTCGCGCGAAGTTCAATGCCTCAGCCGTTGCGTGGTCTTCGTCCACGACACCTCCAAGAAACCAGAACGTCTATACCCGTGAATAGTTCCCACCGCAAGCGATTAAAATCGATCAACATAGCGTCATAAAGGCTCTCATCCATTCTCTGCTATGCTGCCGCCCAGTCAGAAGTACCGTGGCGATCTCACCAAACATTATGCCCTATCTCCTGAGTTCAGTTCTATGTGCGTTCTCGATGTTCACGATGAGCCTGCCGGGTTTCGGGCAAGAGTCAAATCTCGATCAAGCCCGGCTTCTGCGGAGTCAGAACAGGGAATATGAGGCCTTTGACCTGCTCGAGCAGGGGGCTGAAACGCTGTCGGCGGAAGGACTCTTGCTGAAAGGTGTTCTGTTGGCCGAACTCGGCAGGACGGGCGAAGCGAAGCGAATTTTCTTGCAGCTGATCAGAGAACAACCGACCTCGCCGGAGCCCTTCAATAATCTCGCGGTCCTCTATGCTACCGCAGGCGACTACGACCTTGCCCTGAAGGCGTTACATCACGCCATCGAGACCCGGCCAGAGTTTCTTACGACGTATGAAAATTTGAACCAAGTTTCAACCCGGATGGCGACGGAAGCCTATGGCCGGGAGACGGGCCGTAGAGTCGCCATGGCGCTTTCAGAACTGCATTTGAACCTTCTTGCGGTCTTGACGTCTGAGACGACTCGCCCGAGCGAGCCCGTGGATGAGCAAGCCGACCTGGCGGCCACAACTGTCTTTGCCGAATCAGGATTCCCGGCGGCTTCCGTGGCGCTGCGGAGTTACGTCGGCGCCGCTCGCTCTACTGGTCCCGGTGGCTCCGATGGTTCCGCCGGCTCCGATGACCCGATCGACCCTTATGGGTCTTCTCACATGGAGCTTCCTGGAGCCGGTTCCGAGTTGCAAGAAATTGATCCGTCACCGGAGACTGTAGCCTCGGGAGATGCCGCGACGGACACTCTCGAGGTGACGGGTCGATCCGACGTCCAGAGCCCGGACCCAGGACTGGCGTGGTTGATGGTTCAGCAGTGGGCGAAGGCCCGCACCAATAGGTCACCGAGCGAATATGCGGCTTTCTACTCACACAGCTTCGAGCCGGGGAGGGGTTTGAGCCGGGAAGAGTGGGACGGCAGACTACAGCGTAAGTTCGGGTCCAGCGAGTCTCTTTCGATAGCGCTCGAGTTCTTGGAGGCGCGACGGCTCGATTCAAATCAAACGGAGGTCCGATTCCGTCAGAACCTCACCCTTGGCGCCAATAGTTTCGGGGCAACCGTAACGCTGGGCCTGGTGTGGGAGGAAGGCGGATGGAAGATTCAATCGGAGTATCGAAATCAGTAGCTCGGACATGCGCCTGGGTCGACCTTACTGTCTGAATAGGCCGACAATGTAGTCGAGGAGTTCGAATACCGGGATCGGTTGTTGCTGGTGGGCCTCGTACGGCACTCCGAGCGGCTCGATCACCTTCTGGACTCGTTCATTCCGTCGGGGATTCGGCTGAAACATTGGTTCACACCGTAACGTACTGATCATTGTGTTGGAACGAATTCAAGGAGGGCTGGATAGAGCCCTTGGAGGAAGCGATGGAAGACCAATATGAAGGTTACGAAGAGAGCTCCGGCAAGCGTCACAAGAAAATGCGTACGGTCTCCTGGATCGCTGGTCTGGCCCTGCTGATTATCGGTGGGGTTGTAGCGATGAATCTGTTTGCCGGCAAGGCAAACGGGGCATCTACAGATGCGTCGACTTCGGACGACGTAGG
>JAZFTL010000456.1:0-4353 GCA_036446675.1 Thermoanaerobaculia bacterium | reverse complement strand
GGTGTAGGCCACGACTATGTCCATACCCTCCGTCTGGGTGTCGAGCGCGTTGACGAAGAACTGTGCACTACCCACTCCGATGGAAGTCAGCAGCGGTCCGATGAGGGGAATTACATCCGAAAAGCGCCCGCTGAGGACAATTCGATCGTCGATATCGATCTTGAACAGATCGGCGGTGATCGAGAGACTCGGTCGTGGTCGAGAGGTGAATCCAACACTGAAACTCGTCGAAGTCTCCTCTTTGAGTTCCGGAACTCCCAAGACCTGTGTAATGGGGCTGGGGTTGCGAAACGTTCCTACTTCGACCGGCACCAGATCGCCATCGACATCCACGAACTGAGTACTGATACTCGCCAAGTTCGATTGGTGTAGCGAGGGCGCTCTAAATCCTGTCGACACCGAAGCGCGCAGGGCTACCCTCTCGCTCAGCTCATAGCGAGCCGCTACTTTGCCGTCGAGGGTGCTGCCGAAATCGCTGTAGTCTTCGAAGCGAGCCGCTAACCCCAAGAGAAAGCTGTCTGAAGGTAGGAGTTCGAGATCGACATATCCCGCCAGGTTGTGGCGCGAAGCGTTTACTTCGTTCACGGGCTGAAATCCCGGAAACACCTGGATCCCGGCCGGGGCCGGGTTGCCGAACTGATCGAATTCGCCTCCATCGATGTAGGAAGCGGGCTCTCCGGCTCCGATCTCATAGCCGTCGGCACGGTATTCCAATCCGAACGCGACTCCGACAGGCCTCTTGAAGCCCCATTCGGTGGTTCCGAAGAAGTCGAGCACAAAGCTCGTCTGCTCGAACTTCAGAGTTCCCGCGTCCGCCTCGGTTGGACTGTTGGCTCCTAGAGAGGTATTCGCCGAATCGGAGACAAGAAAACTGAACTCGTTGGTGCCGGTCACAACACCCACATCGAAGGCCCAATTGTCGGCGAATCGCCTGCGATAGCCGGCTGAGAGAGATCTGTCGTCGACGGTAGTATTGATCAGGGGCAAATGCCCTTCGGGATGAATCAAGACGTTGGTCCTGCCCTGGCTTGGCAGTCGATTGAATCCCGCCGATTCACCGCGCCGCTCCGAAAGCCCACCAAAGAAGTAAAAATCACTGTCGTCTGAAATCGGAATCTCTCCGTTCACGAAAAGATAACCGTTCCTAGACTCGGCATCCCCGTAGCGGTGGTTGAGGCGGTCGTAGGTAGCTTCGCGCGGATCGAGCGTTCCACTGCTCAGCTCAGGCTGCCCAAACTCCTGTTCCAGGAAGTTGAAGATGCGTCGCGGATCTCTACCCGACCGGTTGGTGGACCCACGGTCGCGATACTCCGCCGTGACATTGACGAACCCTCCATCACCCACTTCCCATCCGTGATTGACGCTGGCCTGGATGACCGAGCCGTCGCCTGCGTAGTGTTGTCCGGTGTTGAAGTTGACTCGAGTTTTGTCGGTACCGGTTCTGAGAACCACGTTGATGACCCCGGCAATAGCGTCGGAACCATATTGGGCTGCGGCCCCATCGCGCAGAATCTCGATGCGCTCAATTGCACTCGCCGGGATTGCATTTAGATCGACCCCGGCGGTGCCTCGACCGATCGAGCCGTTCACATGAACCAACGCGCTGCTATGGCGGCGCTTGCCGTTGATCAATACCAGGGTCTGGTCCGGACCCAGTCCGCGCAAAGTTGTCGGTCGGACGATATCGGTTCCATCACTAATCGCCGAACTAGACATGTTGAATGATGGAGCAAGAAACTGAATCATCCGGCCCGTTTCCATCATTCCCGAGCGTTCTAAATCTTCCACACTCAAGACATCCACCGGCACGGGCGTTTCAAGGGCAGTCCGCTGGGAGCGCGAACCCACTACAACCAGTTCCTCACCGAATTGTGAGGGCAACCGATCCAGTCGAATGATCAGGCTCAGGCTCTCCCCTGAAACAATTTCAAGAGTTCGGATGTGACTCCGATAACCTGTTCGAGTGGCCAACAAGGTGTAGATGCCTATCGGAGAGTCGAATTCGAACCGGCCATTACGATCTGTTTCCAAGCTCTCTTGGGTCTCGACCACAAGAACCTTCGCACCTTCGAGTGCGGCGCCCGTCGCCGCCGCCGAAACGGCTCCCGAAACCCTTCCGGTGTCTTGAGCATTTGTGGGTGCACCAGACAGCAGGACCACCGCTCCCAAAGCAACTCGAGAGATGGTGAGTCTCCGCCGGCCCTGAGTCCAAAACCGGCGGCAACCGGCGGTGTCGGCCCGCGGAGTTCCGGGTATCATCTGCTTCGCCTCTCCAGTGACGGGCCCGTTCATCTCAGAGCGACGGCCTCCCCCACGAGTTCCCAAACGTCCAGATCAAGCGTAATCAAGATCATACTATCGATGCGCGATCGCCAATAGCAGGGCGAGCACTGCACTGGTGATTTGGAATGGATCGTGCATCCCCTTGACTTCATGCGAACTACTGTCCACTATCGTTCATCCTGCCCATTCGACCGAACGACGCTCCCAGAACTCACCACTTGGCCACCGCGACAATGAGTACAGGTAGAGCTCTCGCACCGGCAAAGCGGGCCCCATGGCGCGGCCCCGGAATCTGGAGAGCCGGGCTCGGTGCAGCTTGTAGTCTGTCGCTAGGCATCGCCTTGACGGCAGCCGCATCTGACGCCTCGAATGACCGGTCATCGCCCCCCAGAATCACCATCGAACGATGGCTTTCCATCGCCGTTCATGACCCGGGAAACAGCGCGCCTATCCCCCTGCACGCCGCAGACTTGAGCGCCACATGGGGCGGAAGAAAGGTCGAGATTGTCGACCTCGCGCCGTATCTCGATCCAAGTACCGAGCGGGCTGCAGCCGAGCACCAGGTTGTCCTGTACTTCGAAGCCGCTCTGTTGTCACCTTCCAGTCTACGTAAAGCGACTGCCGGGCTCGCCGAGTCGGCTGACGGACTCGCAGCTCTGGGAACGGTGTCCGTGGTCCTGGCCAATCCCGAACCCGAGGTATTTCTCGAGTCAAGCCGTGATCCGAGCGAGATTCGAGCCGCGCTCGATGAAGTCAGCGAAGAATCGAAGTGGGTCGGTGGACTCTATCTCGCCAGGCAGGAATTCGTCCGGAGCAACGAAAATCCAGCGATGTCAAAACACTCCAAGCCGGCTCTGCGGGCACTCAATGAAGAACTCGCGCGGTTGCGGCAAAGTCGGCAAGCGTTTTTTGGAGCCTTGGCCCGACGCTCGAACGGACAGACCCACCTCGCGATTCTAGTTCAAGACGGCTTCGATTCTAGACCCGAAGACTTCTATTTCAGACATTCCACTACAAAGCCGGGAGAAGGGCGAGTGTTCCCTCGCCTCTTCGATCAGCTGACTCGACAGAGCAGAGCCCTGGCCGCATCCGGTTGGACGATCATGAGCCTCGCCGTGGGAACCGCGCCTCCAGTATTCCATAACCCGCTCTCCGCTCTACGAGAGATATCGATGGAATCCGGGGGTCCTTTCGCAAACAATGCGGCCGCAATTTCCGGGCTCGTGGACCGACTGGCTCATCGTCGGCTCCTAAAAGTAAGATTGACCGATACAGCCCAAGGAGCCGTCCGGGAGCTCAGAATCGTCCACCCGAAGGACACCGTTGCCGTTGTCGCTCCCCTCTGGGCCAGCGCCACCACCCCGCTCGAGATCGCGGCTACTCGCACCATGCAGCAGCTCGAGGAGGACTTCGATCAAGACCACTCACTAGCTGTTTTCGCCAATCTCGATCTCGAAGATTCACTGGCGGGCTCCGGCTCCGGGATCGTACAAATTGAGGTGCTCGTCGATCTCTCTCACTCCCCTCGGCTACCGCCTAGTCCGGTCTTCAGAGTGACTGTAGCGGCGCCGGGAAATGACGAAAACCAAGGTGACCCGCATTTCCTTCAGAGCTTCGTTCCATCGGTGCAGGGAGATCTGACCTCGGCCAAGGGGTGGTTGTTTAGAGACTACCTGGCGGTGGGAGAAGAGATCGAGTACATGGGAGTGAGCGTCGAAGAACTCCGGTCCGGCCTTTGGGGTGGAGCCCTAGCACTTCCCGGCCGTGCAATCGCGACGGCGACTTCGGACGATGTGGTTGTGACCAACGGCAACGACCCTGGTCGTGACCCTGGCCCGGGCTCGACAGCTACAACATCGATCGGCGCCGACAACGTTGTCAAGTTGCTTCCCCCGACCAAACGCCCGGTTACGGGTCGCGTTCAAATTCGCACTCTCGTAACCACCACCGCAATCGAGCAAGCGAAGTTTTGGCTCGACGGAAAACTCGTGTCTACCGACAAGTCCGCGCCCTTTAGCGCCAAACTGGATTTCGGCTCGCGACCACAATCGCACACGGTGAAGGTCGAAG
>JAZFTL010000455.1:0-3866 GCA_036446675.1 Thermoanaerobaculia bacterium | reverse complement strand
GATCGCGAACGGCTGGGCGAGCTCGAATCCATGCGCCGCAGTCCCCGCGGTGACTTCTCTGCTGATCTCCTTCCACTGGGGCGACATGACGAAGCGGTAGCTTACACCGCCGCCGGAGAGCATTCAAAGTCCTGGGGACTCCAGCAAGTCACCCGGTCGATAACGGTCCAGGGGCCCAAGCCACCGCTACCAAGTCACGGTCAAAGCGGCACCCCCAGGGTAAGGCGCCAATCTAATTCGAGCTCGGGCACCGCCCTCGTAAGCCTCGCGCTTCTCCCCTCTGTCGCTGTCGTACGCTGCCAGCGAGTAGATGCCATGGCCGATTTCCAAGGCTCCGAGCGCCAACAGCGGTATGCCGGTAGCGAGCAGCCGACCTCGGTAGTCTCCCGGCTCGGCGCCGGCCTCAGAAGGACCGTCTGCTGTGACCAACAACAAACCTGCGGCAGCACTCACGCCTCCGCCCAGGATACTCAACGCGGCCAAGCCTGGATGCTGCGGCTCGCCCATGACGAGAGCAATGCCGGTCGGGATCGCCGCGCCCAGCCCAGCGGCGTAGCCGGGCACTGGAACGACGTAGAAGTAGAGGTAGTGATCGGCCTTCGCATCACGGGCAAGCAATGGTGTAACCACGATCGCAAGCACGGTAACGGTCTTGGCGAGATTCGTCATCCTAGTTTCTCCTATTGGGTCAGGCTCTCAGTTTTCGCAGCTTGGCGTTTCGGGCATTAGGGTAGGCGGCAGGGCAGGAGAGAGGATTGTTGTGCGGTCGGCTCTCTTGCCGACCACGGCGCCTTCCACGACATCAGCATTCTATCCTCCTGCATCTTCGGGCCTGCCCGCATCGTCGACTCGGCCTCGTGAGGTCTCGTGCGCGTACTGCAGGATGCGCGCCACGTTGCGTCAATTCCGAAAAGCAAAGCTCGTCAGGGAGTTGCAGGTGACGTGATCGAGCTCACACGCGGTATTTCGCACCATAGGCCAGGCCAACTGCGCAGCGTCTTGCGCAGCGTCGCACGAGGACCGTGAAGGCCCGGACATCTCGGATCTCGAGGGGACGCGGCCGAACGCCAACCGTTTACCGCTGAGGAAACCGGAAAGAAGATCTGATCGAGCAGGAACACTCTTTCTTCGCCACGAATACGCGGTGGAGCTGGACGCGGGACAGATGGACAAGAACCGCGAAAATCTGAAGAAGGCGGTGGCGGCCACCGATTCATATATCGCATCACTCCTTGCCGAGCTGAGCGCCGGCATTGGCAAGCCAGATGCCTGACACGAGATCCGTGATCTCAATGCGCTTGTCGGCGTGACCGCGCCCCTCACCGCTTCACCCCGACCAACGACCTCTCTGGTTTCTCCGAGGCGCATCGGTGACACGGCGGGGATTGTCGTCTATTCTCCGGCCACTCCTGGGGGGACTCGATGCAACACCGTGCCGCAATTCACAGTCTGAGCGTCGTCGCCATCGCAGCAACGACCGTCGGCAGCTCGGTCGCCTTTGCCGACCGGGGCTCCATCCCGTTTCGGCCCGATGTCGATATTTTCGAGCCCAAGCAGCGGGCTTTGATCGCCTGGAACGGCGTCGAGGAGATCCTCATCCTGTCGACCGACATGCGCGCCTCGGCGCCGACCAAGGTTCTCGAGGTCCTGCCGCTGCCGGCCGAGCCCAAGGTCACCAAGGGCGACATCGAGATCTTCAGCCGCGCCGTGAACATCATCAACAGCCATCGGCGCGCCAAGAACCGGGGCGCGGTCCGGAAACGCAACGGCGGTAAGCTCGCCGCGCCGGCGGGTCGGGTGACGTTTCACGAGAAGATCGGCGCACACGACCTGTCGGTCATCCACGTCGAGAGCGCCGACGGCTTCGTTGACTGGGTGAATACGTTTCTGAAAAGGCAGGGGGTCGAGGCTCCGGAGATCCCCGCACCGTTACGTCGGGCGGTCGACGAGTACCTTGCCGACGGATTCGTCTGGTTCGTCTTCGACGTCGTCGAGCTCGGGACCTCGCCCAACACGCAGGAGGCGATCCAGTACCGCTTTGAGAGCGACGGCCTGTATTACCCGTTACGCATTTCGCGCACGGAGAAGGGCGACACCGACATCGAGCTGCTGGTGCTGACCCCGAAGCTGTTGAGCGACTTTCCCGGCCTACCGATCAGCCGGCTCAATCTGAAACACAAACCGGTGATCCTGAGCTCGGCCGAGTTGCGCTCGCTATCGAAAGAGGTCGATCTGCTCCTCGGCAGCAAGCCGCAGATGAAGCTGCGCATCTGGAAAATCCACGGCCGGCTCGATTCATTCTCGGCGGACCTGATCGCGCGACCGGGTCGCCCACACCGGCGGGATTGAGCGGTTCGACTCGTTAGCCGGTGGAGTAAACACTTCGACCAGAGCTGGGCATTGCGATCCGGATGGCTCGTGCCGTCGAGTTCCCGTTTCGCCGCGGGTCTGCTAGCTTGAGCACATGGTTGTTCAATCCGGCGTCGTGCCAGAGTTCTATCGAGCGACGTACCGCGATTGGCTAGACACGCCCGACGACAACGCCGTGCGCGAGCTGATTCATGGGGAGATCTATGTGAACCCGCCTCCATCCGTTCGACATCAGCGACTCTCCGGTCGTCTATTCGTCGCGCTTGGGCAGGCCCTTGGAGATCGCGGCGAGGTCTTTCACGCGCCCCTTGGCGTTCGGCTCAGCGACGAAGACGTGCCAGAACCGGACCTGGTGGTTGTGCTCGCAGAGCATCGGGATCGCATCGGAGAGCGAGTCATCGAGGGTCCACCTGACCTCGTAGTCGAGATCCTGTCGCGCGGCACAGCGCAGCGCGACTTGGTGAGCAAGTGCGCCCTTTATGAAGCACACGCACTGCTAGACGTTTCAGCGAAGTTTGCTTTGGGCGCTCGCGCTCGCTGATACGCAAGTCCGCTATGGGTCGATGATTCTTCCCTGCGAGTCTCTTACGCGAACTCGCGACACAAACATGAGGACTGCACCGCCTCCAACCATGACAAGTCCGAACAAGAAAACGACACGGGCTCCCGGATCGCAACTGCTCCAGCCGTCCATTTCGACAAGTTCTTTTACGCATGCTTCAGACCCGGGCAGCTGAGTGATATCCCAAGCTGCCATCAGGATGCATGCGGCGCCGCACAACATCACCAACACCCAAGTCGTCCTCATAGCTTCCACTGATGCATTCTAAGTCCTGGCTCGCCTTTCTGGCAACGTGACTGGCGGAGTCAGAACGACGATGATCTTACCTATTCCCATTCTCCGCCGAGCTTGAATTCGAGCTGGTCGCCCAGCGCGGATTCGCTGCAAGCTCATCGCTACACTCAGAGCCCGTCGCTGCTCCTTTTGTAGCGAGCGCTGGTGAGTCGTGGCGCTTCTCACGGGTAACGGCGGCGTAGTCGAGCTGCACCACGTCGACGCAGACCGGCGATTTCTAGCGTTCGAGAAGTGATGGTTATCGAACGCCAGCCCCGCAGCATCATGCCCGTGGCGGCGCTGTGAACGCTACGCGCCTCGTCGGCCGCGGATAGTCGAGCTGCACCACGTCGACGCAAAAGCTCGGATGCTTGAGCACCAGCCCGGCCTCGCCGCGGCCGAGCTGTTTGATCGTCTATCATTCTGATTTGAATTCAACTAAAGATGATGCACACAGCGAGGTTATTAGAGATGCCTACCCCACGCTTTCCCCATCGCTTTCAGCTCAACCTGGGCGACCTCGACCGCATGGCGCTCGAGTATCTGCGTGAGCGCGAGCCGGGCACCGCCATCGGCGAGCACTTAGCGTCTGATCATAAATAACCAGATCCGTCAGCCCTGCTCTGAATCTATTGGGTATATCGAGTAGTTCCATTCCCCG
>JAZFTL010000454.1:0-3388 GCA_036446675.1 Thermoanaerobaculia bacterium | reverse complement strand
CACTTTCTCGCTACGGATATTTCTACCGCGCAGACTCCAAGCCAGGCGGAATCGCTACGGCATGCTCTTCACAGGAGAGGCGTGTCTTGGTTTCGGATGTGTTTAGCCGTGTATTCGATCGTCTTCTTCAGGAGAGCACTTACTGTCGGCACTGATCGGGCTTCGCAGTAGATTTGATAGGAGAAGGGTCCCTTCCAAATCTTGGAAGTCAAACTGTTAAGTCGAAGTAGAATCTTGGCGAGATTCGAGTTTCGGCCCAAGGCCAGTGGGTAGGGAGCCGGAACCCCCTTAGATTCGATCACTTCAAACCCGGATTGTTCCAGCAGCTTGGCGAGTGACCTGAAAGTAAACAGACGTGTGTGGGTCTTATCTAGAATTCCTCTCTTGCCGTAGTTGAAGAAACCTAGTCCGAACAGTAGTCGAATGGGAAGAAAAACTACGTTCGGAGTCGTGATCACAAGGGTGGCGTTTTGCAATTGGTCGGTCTGGTGGATTCTTTCGAGAAACTCTTCCGGAGAAGCTAGGTGCTCGATAATGTCTAGGAGCAGGATCTTGTCGTAGCGTTCTCCGTCAGGCAGATCTGAGAAGTCGAAGTCATTCAGGTCGGCTTGAAGAGTCGTCCCAGCGAGCTTACTCAAGTCGGGTGCAACGTACTGGTCGACCACGGTAACGTGGCGGCATCGGTTGGCATATGGCGCCACGAGATCCGCCGATCCACAGCCTAGAATCAACAGCCTGTCGGTCGGCTCGGACGCCTCCAAAGACATCTGGTGCGAAGACGAGAAGTCGAATTTGGGGCGGTACTGCTCATTTTGAACCTCGAGATCGAACTTGCGGTCGTAGAATAGGCTCAACTGCTGCAAGCGGCTCTGGATACATGATACGAGGATCTTAGCTCCGTATTGGAGTCCGTTGACATGCGATATCTCGGTGCCGTAAAAGGTCGGTATTGCAAGTTCTTGAATCGAGAAACCGCCAAGATGGAGCTGGATGATGATGTCTGTATCAAAGTCGAAGCCGTTCGAATTGAATTCGAATGGCAAATCGGCCAGGGCCCTGGTGGAGTAGAGTCGATAGCCACTATGGTACTCAGACAACTTCGTTCCCACGATCTTGTTCTCCAGCCAGGAGAGGATTTTGTTTCCGACGAATTTGTACAGCGGCATTCCACCGTCAAGCGCGGCACCGGCCTTGATCATACGCGATCCGAATACGGCATCGGCCTCTCTACGAAGCAGGGGAGCCAGTAGTCGGGGAAGTTCTTCTGGGGCGTACTGACCATCCCCGTGCACCAAACAGACAACGTCGAAACCCCGGTCAATGGCGAAGCGATAGCCCAGTTTCTGATTGCCGCCATAGCCTAGATTCTTCGGGTTCACGAGCACGGTCAGCGGGATTTCGATGTCGCCTCTGCGTAGCGAAGAACATTCCTGCAGGGTGTTGTCCGTAGAACTGTCGTCAATGATCAACACCTCGACATAGAGAGTGGAGTCGGTGAAAAGGTGGTCCGGGATCCGAGATAGTACCTGGGAGATTGTGGCCTCAGCGTTGTAGCTAACGATGAATATCAGTACCCCGGTGCGATCAGACCCCCTCGCCTCGGTTGTCGGGAAATCCTGTGACACCATGGGCCAACGATATAACGAACTGTTGGGCAAGGCGAAGAGCCTGCCGCGATGTGGCGGCCTGCCCGAAGGGGTTCATCGGTGCGACCTGCGAAGAGCGTGTCGAAACAGTCCACCGTGAGCCTTCGCGGCAATTGACCCGGACTTGACCTTCGCGGGCTCAGGACGATCTCCTAATTGACTATACTTGCGGAGCTATGGACCTGCTTGGATAGTGAGCGGTCGACACCTTGGGTCGGTGGTACTCACCTAAGGAAGGTAGACCGTCCGGGGATCACCGGGAGGGGACAGCAGAATGCAGAAAATTCTGGTAGTAGACGACACCGTGATGTTTCAGAGGATTCATGCGGCCAAGCTTTCTAGCGAGGGGTTTAGAGTCAAGACCGCCGGAGATGGAGTCGAGGCTCTCAATCATCTCAAGAATGAGGCTGTGGACTTGATTCCCCTCGATTTGATGATGCCGGTGATGGATGGGTTTGAAGTCCTCGAGAAGCCTAGGGAGTCGAGCGAGAGTGCTAAGATACCGGTCATTGTTTTCTCCTCCAGAGGGCGCGCCGAAGAGATCGAGCGTGCCGTTGACCTCCGAAGTGGAATCAGCAACCAGTGTCTCGAGCCGACCGGCGGCTTCATTCGGCGTCGCGAGAGAGCCCTCAGGCGAACCGAACGCGGATGTTGGCGGCAGCGTGGCGGGCACTGCTGGAGCCATGACCTGCGCCACATGGTGTCGAATACGCTCGAGCAGTTCGAACTTGTCTGGGATCTTGACAAGGTAGTCATCGGCACCGCGAGCGAAAGCCTCGGTCTTGGTGTCGGGATCCTCTTTCGAAGACAAGACGATGATCGGAATTTCCTCGGTAGTTGGGTGATCACGGTACTGCTCGACCAGATCGAGGCCATTCGACCCTGGCATGATGAGGTCCTGAAGGATTATTTGGGGCTTGATTTCGATTGCCAACTCAAGGGCTTTTGACCCATCCGAACAAAACTCGAGGGTGATGTCCTTTTCGCTTGCCAACATCCGATCGATAGCCCTCCCAATGATCTCCTGATCGTCCACCAAGAGAACAGTGATGGGAACCAGGGGTGCGGAGGAGCTTGAGAAAGTCATCGCCGGCTGTTCTGGTGCCGATCTGAAAGACACCGAAAGATAGGAATCATGGATCGACTGGAATTCAAGTGATCCTGCTCCATCTAATGCTACTGGATCATAGAGAAGCGCTTCCCGAACCGTCAAGGAGGTGAGCGGCAAAATGCCCTTCGAGAACGAGGAACTTCGATCCTCGTGGGTCGAATTTCTTAGGCGTCGAGTCGCGAAATTACGCCCTGCTCGACCAGCCAAGCCAGGCCGGTTCGCACTCTGAGAGGTGCGGCGAGACCCTGTGCAAGGACGTACCTGAGGGACTTTCCCGGCCGAGTCTGCAGAATCTTGACGATTCCTTCGAGAGGGAGCGACGAAAAATTCTCTGGAGGCTCGAGCGCTCGAGTGGTGATGTTTAGGCTGATGTCCAGGTCCGGAAGGAATTGTTCGCGCAGTGATAGCTCATCAAGTAGCCAGGCCCACTCCATCCCAGCCGCAGTCGGCGACTGTTTCTCTGAAACACCGGTGGTGCTCATTTCTTGCGACAAGAATGCGAACCTACCTTGATCGAGTTGAAAGAGTTCCAACAAGGCGTCGGTATGCTGAAAGCCAAGGTACTCTGACTTGATGATCTTTCCGTTCTGAAAGTGAACTACACCGTAGTCGTATTGAGTGGTAACTTCAA
>JAZFTL010000453.1:0-2853 GCA_036446675.1 Thermoanaerobaculia bacterium | reverse complement strand
GAAGACCACTTGGGCGCCATGGCTCGTGGTGTCGATGAACGGCGGATTGAACGGCACCAGGTCTTCGATCAAACTCAGCAGTGCCCTGATATTTCCTCCCCGCAAAGGAGGAATAATCTCGTAGCTGATCAGCGGGTTGGTGGCGCGCTCTAAGTGCTCGATGACCTTCACAAGAGTCCTCGCTATCTACCAACCCGCAGGGCTCCGTGCTGAATCCCTGTTTGGTTGCAAATCAGTGGGCTGGGGTCGATCGAGCTTACCAGACTTCAAATCACAAGCAGACTGGACTCAACGGCACGATCTTCACTTTGACGATGAACAGTTTCTTCGGCGCTCGACTTGATTGATCACAACCCCTGCAACCAGTACTCCAACCCCATCCGCGAGCACATCAGCGAAACTCGGGAAGCGCTCGGGGATATAGAACTGAAGACCCTCGAGAATCAGGCCATAGGCCAGTGCAAACCCACAAGCTGCCGGCACCGGGAATCTCAAGGCATCAACATCGCGAAAAGCGAGGTAGGCTAACCATGCCATGACCGAGAAGAGGACGAAATGAACCACCTTGTCCATTCCAGCGGCGGTGAGGAAGGGTATGAGGCGGGATGAACTCGAGAATGAGCCTCCCGGCAGAGTCAACAAAATTCCGGTGACGATTGCCCAACTAAGAGCCGAAAGTCGAACAAAGTGGATTCGATGCATATCGGTCAGCGCGCCGCGCCGGTCAGAACTCCCCGGTCGCAAGCCGCGTCACATGATCCGCCAAGAGCTCTTCGATTACAAGAGGGCCGCTCGGTTGGCCCCAACATCGGTCGACTCCGATCGCCGCGAGAGTCGATCGTGAAACTGCTTTGGCGGCTCACGCTAGCCACCCTGGCATTAGGGGTCTGCATTTTCGCTCTGTCCGATTATCGAACTCGACAATCGGCGAGAGCGACCCTAGAGATCGATCTAGAGACAGCCCTGGCCGGAAGGTTCCCTGAACTTCGCGCCGAGCTGCGCGCTGAAGTCGACCCCTCCTGGGCTCGCATCTGGCTGGCTCGGGCACTTCTCGCCGATCAACTCGACCGCCGTCATCTCCAGAAACTCCCTCTCGAAGAGCGGACGGCCGAGCTCCGAAAAGGACCGGCGAATCTCGCGCTCGCCAAGTCGATCGCCGGGGACTGTTGGTCGCGGCATCCGGCCCGCTGGCAAGCGGCCCATGTATTCGGAGCCGCCACCTACCTGGGGTCGTCGCGGAGCCGAGACTCGAGATTGACATCAGAAAGATCTCGATGGGAACAACCACTCTTGGCGGCGGATGCGTTAGGCGCCGGCGAAGCCGAGCCGGCTCGCTTCCTCGCCGCTGGATATCTCGGCGCTTGGTCGACGCTCAACGATGACGAGCGTGACCGCGCCACGAATATACTGCGAAAAGCTTTCACAGATCCCGACACCTTCAACCTCCTTGCTGAACGCTGGCTACGGGTGGCACCCAGTTGGGAGATCGCGGTATCGCTGGTTCCAGATACCAGCAAGGCCTGGGCCAGACTCGCGAAGATCTTCAAGCAGCGTCAAGATCAGCAGCGCTACCGCCAGGCTGAAGCAAAGCGCCGAGAACTACTTGAAATTGAAGTCGACTAGTGTCGGAGACGGGCTCCGGCGGCGCTGCCCAGCAATACCACCAGAGTAAACGCCGTCGCCGGCATGGTCAGGCCAAAGTCGAAAAACGAGTGCACTCCGACAGCAGCCATGGCTCCCAAAGCAGCCAGGGCGGCGGCGCGATCTTCCGTTCTCCGCCCATCTGCCAACACCCGCGCCAGCCGGCGGAGCAACATCCCTAGGCCCGCCAGAAACAATCCCGTTCCGATGATCCCGGTGGTCGCCAGCAACTCGAGCCAATCGTTGTGGGCGTGGTGCCACTCTTCAACCAGGCCGGGGGGCTGGACCAGCGGAAAGCCGTCTCGAAACGACCCCAACCCTGTACCGGTAAGCGGGAACTGAGACCAGAGACCGAGCGTCTTGGAATAGACCTGCAGACGCCGATTCGATTCAATTCCTTGCAGTGACGGCAGTTGCCAACGGCTCGCCGCCTCTTGGGAACCGATCGCGGCAACGACCGCCAATCCAACCAACCCCAACCCCCCGCCGACGAGAAGGCGTTTTCGGCGAGGCTTTCCATAGGTCAGCCGGCCTAATGGACCCGATGAAGGCTCCAGCGGAGTTCTGGTTGGCACCAGCAGAGCCTGCACCAATGTACCTAAGAGTGCAGACAGAAGACCCGCTCTCGACTTCGTAAAAGCGAGTCCCAGAAACAGCGTCAACCAGACGATCAAGGGCGGTGCGATGACAAGGACGCGCCTGTCCCAGTCGAGCATCCGCTGCGACCGTCGATAGGACCACCACAACCAAGCGAATGTGGCCGCCAAGGCCAAGTTTAGGTACAGGGCCAGGTGATTCGAATTGACGAACGTACCGCGCAGCCTCCCCTCTCCTCCTGGAATACCTGCTCCCCACAGCGTCGTCGCCCTCTCGATCCACAGTTTGCCCCCATACAACACCTCAAAGAGGCCTGCCGTCAAAAGAGCCACCATCAACCAGCGCCGGTGTATCCGGTGCCTGCCGGCTAGGCCCGCCGCGACAAATGCCGAGAAAAGCGCCACACACCAAACCGCCGTTCGGCGACTCGCGCTCGCTTCGAGCGACAGCGGCATCGATCTCGCGGTAGCGCCGGTCACTGCCAGGCTGGCCTGAGCAAACAGCTCGTGATGCTTCGGCCGCGTTGCCCGATCCCTTGGTGGTGCAGGTGAGCGACCCGGGCAACAACCCGGTCCCGGGTATCGAAGTGAGCTTCACAGTGATATCGGGTGGAGG
>JAZFTL010000452.1:0-2566 GCA_036446675.1 Thermoanaerobaculia bacterium | reverse complement strand
GAAGATGGATCGAGTCGTAGCGCCTCATTATATTCTGTGATGGCCTCGTCGCGTAGTCCTTCGTTGAGTCGAACCTGCCCGAGCATTTCATGAGCTCGAGCCCTGATCGGATCAGGAGCAGCACTCTGCGCCACCGACATGAAGTACTTCTCCGCCCCCTTGGAGTCGCCGAGAGATGCCATCAGGCCGGCCAAACTCAGCAGCGCCGCGGGATCGGCAGGAGGGTTCTCAGCGAGCAGACTGCTGATGGCCAGTACAGCTTCATTAGGGCGATTCGACTGGACCAGCGCCATGGCCAGCTGGGCGCGCGATTGAAGGTTCTGCGGATCGAGTTCCGTGACCCTGCGAAGGTGGGGTAGTGCCGTTTCCAGATCGCCCTTCGAGACATAGATTTCAGCCAGTCGGCGGTGCGCCAACGAGAACGAGGGATTGATGCGGACTGCCGCTTTGAAGTGGTTTAGGGCCTCGTGCGGCTTTTGCTGTTTCCAGCGAACTTGCCCGAGGTCGTATTCTGAAAATGCGTCATTTGGGCGCAGTGACAAAGCCATGGAATAGTGCCTCGCGGCAGCCTCGAAATCCTCTAACCTGTACAGTGCGGATGCCAGATTTTTGTGAGCTACGGGATCTTGGGTATTCGATTCCACCGCGAGTCGGTATTCTGTCGCTTCGAGTTCCAAGTTACCGCTGAATCGGGCCTGGGTACCGCGCAGAATGTGCATCGCCGATCCGGTGGTCTGCGCCGCCAGGGCGGCCAGGTAGGGGTCCGGGCAACCCCACCAGTCGCCGAGGCTGACGGTCTCGAAGTCGACTTGACTCAACTGTCCTTCGGCCGCTTCGATCTGACCGGCGGAGCGGAGCGCCAAACCCAGTCCGTACCGAGCTCGTGCGGCAGTGGGATACTGACTCAGGAGCTCTCTGAATTGTTTGATCGCCGCTTCGATCCGACCGGCGCGGCGGGCTACTTCTCCCAGGCCGTATCTTGCCGCGATGCAGCTCGAGTCCGACAGGATGGCGATTTCGTATAGCTGTCTGCTCCGCGTGTAGTCGCCTTGATCGCGGCGGAGATTTGCCAGTCGAAGCGCGGTTGCAGCCAGCATCGGACGCAGTTTCAAGCTCGTCGCCAGAGCGGTCTGCGCCGCTTCGACGGCTCCCCGGCGGACGTAGATGTACCCCAAGAGGTAGTGCCATTTGGGCTCATCGGGAAGCAGGTCTACCAGGACCTCTAGACTGTCGAGCGCCGGCAGCAACAGGTCGTAGGCGACGTAGAGCTCGGCCATGAAACCGAGCGCCTGTGGCAACCGTCCCTTCGCTTCGGGGTTGGTGAGGAGGAGATCGAACTGTTGGCGCGCCGTTTCCACTTGCCGGCGAACCGCTGGATCCAACCGATCGAGCGACGGTCGTGCAATGTCTGGAGTCGAAGGCTCCGACTCTGCAGCTGGGCAAGGGCTCACGGTGACGATTGCAGCGACGATCGCCAACCGGCAAGTGACTCTTCCGATGCAGCTCATGGCGCGCTTGCCGAGACGCGCTTCCCGGTGCCTTGATGCAGTGTGGAATACCGGTCGATCGCCACGTTCCACTCCTCGACTGCACCGCCCGGCCAATGCACTTCGACTCGATCGACTGACTCGGAGTCTCCAAGTCCCACGAGGATCCTAGGATCACTTGCCGACGCATAACTGCCGGCGGAATTCACTCGTCGCCACAGGGTCGATCGGTCCTCGACGAAGACGCCCACCCACGCTCCCAACATGTCTCGCGGCCGCTCCGAATCGGTCCCCACCAGGCGTAGCCCGACCCAGTGGTTCTGGCTGCCGATCTGGTTGAGCAAGAGGCGGACGGGTCCGCTGTTGTTGGTCAGCACCGCATCGCTGTCGCCGTCATTGTCGATGTCTCCAACGGCGATGCCGCGGCTGACTTCGGAGAGAGCAAAGGCTGCACCGCCCTGCTTGGAAACTTCCTCGAAGGTCCCGTCTCCACGGTTTCGGAAGATCGAGTTGAGCTGATGCAGGGGATAGGGATCTTGAGCCGCTTCGAGTTCCGGAATCACCTTGACCTCGCCGTTCGCCGCCAACAGATCGAGCCAACCGTCGTTGTCGAAATCGATCCAAACGGTTCCGAACCCAGTGTACTCCCAGCTGGCTCGGGCCAGTCCGGCTTCTAATGACCGGTCTTCGAAGAAGCCGCTTCCGTCGTTTGAGTAAAGGGTGTTGGTCTCCCGGATCAGGTGGGTCATGAAGAGATCTTCATCGCCGTCGGCGTCGTAGTCTGCGGCGACGACCCCCATGCTGGCCTCCGGCCGCCCGGTCTGGTTGACGGCGGTTCCCGAGATAAGCCCCCGATTGACGAAGCCCCCCTGCTTCCCGCCCATCCACAGCTGATTCGGCACGCCGTCGTTCGCAACGTAGATGTCGGGTACTCCATCTCCATTGAAGTCAGCTGGAATCACTCCGAGGGCGCCGCCGAAATAGTCCACAATTCCCACTCTGGTCGAGATGTCTTCAAAGGTGCCGTCTCCACGGTTGCGGAAGAGTCGATCCGGCAGCGGCCGGTACGATAGCGGGCC
>JAZFTL010000451.1:0-2736 GCA_036446675.1 Thermoanaerobaculia bacterium | reverse complement strand
GTCTCTAAGTGCCAGACGGTTTTTCTGGAGTATGCGAACTTGCTCAAGAAGATGAGTTTTCCGCGGATCACCCTGCCGGTCATCGTGTTGCTGTCAGCAACGCTGTACTTCGCATTGATTGCGGCGCTGTTTCTCGGAATTCTTCTGATCTTAGGACGCTTTCCCGGCCCGGCCATCCTTGGTTTTCTTCCTCTCTTGCTGATTCAGCAGGGCCTGGCCATCGGCCTTGGCATCTTGCTCGGCACCCTCCACGTCTTCTTTAGAGACATTGGGCAGATTTGGACGGTGGTTGTGAATCTCTGGTTCTGGGTGACTCCGATCGTCTATGATATCGAGATCGTCAAAAGCGATCTCGCCCAGCGGCTCATTGGCTTGAATCCGCTGACGGCACTTTTCCTGAGTTATCAGCGGATCGTGATTCATGGTAGTTGGCCAACCTGGCAAGATCTCGAATATCCGCTCATCACAGCGTTGCTACTCCTCACTGTCGGCCTCTTTACGTTTCGTAGACTGTCGCCGGAAATGGTGGACGAGCTTTGACCGATTCGATTGCATCGACCGGATCGGTCAACGTCTACCAGTTGGGCAAGAAATATAAGCGCTACAGGAGCCACTGGAGTCGATTGTTGGAGTGGATGTCTTGGGGGCACCTCCAAACTCACGAAGAACTCTGGGCTCTCCAGGGAGTTAGCTTCTCAGTTGCACCGGGTGAAGCAATCGGCATCGTAGGCCAAAATGGTGCCGGCAAGAGTACTCTCTTGAAGCTCTTGGTCGGAACGACCAGACCGAGCCAGGGGCACTTTGAAATAGATGGAGACGTCGCAGCGCTCTTGGAACTTGGAATGGGGTTTCATCCTGAGTTCACGGGTGAACAGAACGCCTTGATGTCGCTTCAGATGATGGGACGCAGCCGGCGAGAAGCGATCGACCTCTTGGTTGAGATTGCCGAGTTCTCCGAGCTCGAAGAGTTTCTGACTCAACCTCTTCGGACCTACTCGAGCGGGATGCAGGTTCGCCTCGGCTTCGCTGTGGCAACCGCTAAGCGGCCTGATCTCTTGATTGTCGATGAAGCTCTCTCAGTGGGTGATGCCTACTTCCAGCATAAGTGCATTCGGCGTATTCGCGAGTTCAAGAACCGCGGTACGGCGATGCTTTTTGTGTCCCACGATCCCGCCGCCGTAAAGAGTCTGTGCGATCGAGCCCTGCTGTTGGACGGTGGGGTGTTGGTGCGCGAAGGATCAGCCGAAGCGATCCTCGATTATTACAACGGCATGATCGCCCAGCGTGAGAAAGACCACGGTCCAGAGCAGACCAGCCTAGGCGGGCGCCGCCTCCAAACTCGCTCCGGAGACGGCAAGGCGATCATTCTCGAGGTGCGGATGGTGGACCCGTCAGGGCGACAGGTGAATTCATTCACGACCGGTGAGTCTGCGGCGATAGTTTGTCGCATTCAGTTTGTCGAAGACCTGGCGGAGTACACGGTTGGATTTTTGATTCGCGATCGCCTGGGCAACGAGGTTTTCGGAGCGAACACTTCATTCCTTGACGTGCCGGTTCCACCGGGTCGAGCTGACAGGGAAGTCGAAGTCTCGTTCAATTTGGATCTAAATCTTGGTTATGGCCACTATACTCTTACTGTAGCGGTGCACGCGCCGGCAGGCCATATGGAACACAATCACGACTGGATTGACAATGTGCTGTCGTTTCAGGTCATTCCAGGCGATACCTACCGCTTCGCCGGAGTGGCTAACTTGCCGGTTAGAGTTGAAATCAAGGATTCAAGATGATGAGGATCGGTGAACTGCCGTTGAACGATGGACAACAGCACCTGCCTTGATCACCGCCGCTACGGGATTGATCCCGTAGTGATAGGCGAGATGAAGCAAGTTGGGGGCGTCGAGAAGAACTAGATCGGCTCGTTTTCCCACCTCTACCGATCCAAGCTCGGCTCCTAGCCCCAAACAACATGCGGCATTCAGTGTGACCGCGGTGAGCGCCTCCTCAATTGACAGGCCCAACTCGAACACAGCGAGAACGAATACCATCGGCATCGACTCGGTGTGCGACGAGCCCGGATTACAATCGGTGGCGAGGGCTACTGGAATCCCGGCTTCAATCAGACGCCGAGCCGGCGCGTAGTTGTGTTTCATCAGAAAAAAGCTTGTTCCAGGAAGCAGTACCGCGGTGACTTCCGACCTTTGCAGCGCCTCAATTCCGGATTTCGAAACAGCAATGAGATGATCCGCTGAGAGTGCTCCAAGCTCGGCTGCGAGTTCGGCGCCTCCGGAATCCACAAACTCATCGGCGTGCAGCCGAGGCCGTAATCCCCACTCCTGTCCGGCAGTGAGGACGCGCCTCGACTCGGCGGCGGAGAAGACTCCGTGCTCGCAGAACACATCACAGAATTGCGCCAGATTCGCTTCGGCCGTGGCGGGAATAATCTCTTTGCAGATGAGATCGAGGTAACGTTCTCGGTCGGTGCGGTGTTCCGGGGGAATCTCGTGGGCGGCGAGCAGGGTGGGGACGAGATCCACAGGATGACTCTCTGAAGCTTGTCGAATGGCTCGTAACTGTTTCAGTTCGTCGGACAACCGAAGGCCGTAACCACTCTTTGCCTCGGCCGTGGTCGTGCCCGACCTGAGCATCTGATCGAGTCGACACCCGACGAGATCTGTGAGCTCACCTTCCGACGCCTCACGGGTCGATTGCACCGTCTTTAGGATGCCCCCTCCATCA
>JAZFTL010000450.1:0-3424 GCA_036446675.1 Thermoanaerobaculia bacterium | reverse complement strand
ACGGTGTCAGCTTCGGACCGTCGATGCCGGGGGAGCCCTACACCGGTCACAGTGAGCACGAGTTCATCAGCCGTGACCAGCTCTTGCTCAATCTCGAGATGTACACCGCCGCTCTCGCGGAACTGGCCGGGGAACAGCCTTGAGGAGACTAAACCTGCGCAGAATCGAAGGATTTTCTTGTTTTCCGCATCCATACCGGTAAGAAGAAGTACCCACGCACGATTGGGGCTTCAAGAGTCATGATGAAGGAGACAAGGACATGATGATAAATCTGTGCAAGAGAGTTTGCGGAGCGGCGCTTGCGATTCTGCTGGTTGTCTCAGCGGTACCGGCCGGGGCCGACACGGTCTGGACTACGAAGAATCGGTTCGATCTCCAGCTCGGCAAGAGTTTGGACGATGAGGCAATACGGGTCGAGCCTGGTGCCGCCAGAATTGCCTCGGCCGAAATGGCTCAGCGGATCGCATCTCAGCGACTGAACCTGGTCCAGCGGCAAACTGTCTCTGAGATCGGGCAGCAAGTGCTCATGCAATCTTCAGGTAGTCAAGACACCTCCAAAAGGAAGGGAACCGGACGGTGGCTCAAAAAGCACTGGTATGTTCCGGTGCTGGTAGCAGTCGCACTCGGAGCGAGTTTCGAAGTCGGCGACGGCAAAGACGACGTTGACGACGACTAAGGAATCGGAGTGGCGCCGGATCAGCACTCCCTCTGGATAGGGTTTCTTGGACTGGTGCCGCTCATTGATTGAGTGCGAGGGGATCGGGTTGGAGCTCGTCTGACCTTAGATCCCTCATAAGCTCGAGAGTGGCTTTCGTCAACGGCCTGAAGAGCGGGTTGCCAGCCAGCTGAATCAGGCGGGTCACAATCTTGCTAGTTACTTCGATCAATCGGTACGTCTTGGCACAGTCTGTAGAGCGGTCGTGAATCCAGTAGAGGATAATTCCCATCTGGTAGAGCCAGAGGAGATTTGCGAGCTCGGCAGCAAGATTCTTAGGGCTGCGGATCTGCGATCCATGCAAGGTCTTTGCGAACAGGTCGGTGGCCTGGCGTCGCACCGGCATCGATTCGGGACTGAAAGGACTCAGCGGGCTGGAGGGATCGGCCGCCGTCCTGAACAGAAGGCCTGAGAAGCGGTGATACTGCTGACTCGTTTCGATCTTGGTGCGTAAAACGATTTGAAGTCGCTTCTGGAAGTCGGACTCTGCCTCTAAGGGCTTCTGGCACGCTGCCAGATGCTCCTGATGAGAGCGAGCGTAGAAACCCTGAATCAAGTGTTCTTTGGAGCGAAAGTAGTAGTAGGTGTTGCCTAGCGATACGCCGGCCTGCCGCGCGATTTCGCGCATCGTAGTGTCGTTGTAGCCACGCCGGCGGAACATCTCTAGAGCAACGCCCAAGATCCGCTGCTGCGTCTGCCGTCCCCTCGTGGTAAGCGGCGAGCGTTCTAGTTCTGTGCCTTGCGGAGTCATAGTGAACTGAACTCGGTTTGCCGTTTGATGTGCTCGAGGACCTGGCGATGAATCCCGTGCAGCAGCCAATCGGACCATATCGACCAATAGAATTGAGGGTAGAGGTCAAGATCGTACCAAGTGCTTCCCTCGAGTCGGGTCCGTCCGCCGTCTAGCGGTACAAGCCGAAAAGCTCCACGACGAGAGTGGAAGCTCCCAGTGACATGGGGTGGAGTGATTTTGTAAGGGCTCCGCTCCTGCATGGTTGGGGGCTGCTCGATGACGTCGAATGAGAGCCTAAGGGGTTCTTCCCAGCTCGTGATCGGTTCGACGAACGGTCCTGTCGAAAACTCGCAATATCGCACCGCTCCAATGCCGTGCCCCTCGATCCGAGCGCGTCGGGGATAGGCGATGCCCAGACGAAAGAAGAGCCCCCCCGGCTCAGGTAATTCGCTGAACGAGACCAGGTGTTGCCACACCTCTTGTGGCGGTGCCTCGATCTCAATCGAAGTGACGACCTCGTGCTCGGGGGCTGAGGGCAGATAGATGTCGAGCAGGGAGATTCCCGGAACAAGAAGTAGTAGCGCCGCGAAGTGCGTTCCAGCGAGCCTGCGCCTCTGGGCCATTTGCTGACCCAGGAGACCGCCCAGTAGCGCGATAGCTCCGGCTAACGGGTATGCCATGGCAAGGCAGATCAGGCCTTCGAGTCCGGCCAGGAGAAAGAGACCGCCGAGGACCGCGATGCTGGTCTGTACGATAAGAATAGAAGCTTTGAAAGAGTGTTTCGCTGTGCGGTCATAGAGGAAGGCGGCGGCGAACCCTATAGCGAAAGGACCGCCCAGGAAGAGTCCAAAGGCGTAGGTTCCGTTACTGAATTTCAAGGTAAGAGAGAGCAGAGCCAGGCCCAGAAGCGCAGGAACCAGTATGGCGACACCAGACTGTTGATTCAGTCGAAAGCCTTCCTCATCGAGGGTATCGGGGTAAGGTTCGCTTTCCTCAGGCCTGGCAAAACAGAGGATGAGCATGAGGAAATAGTTGACGAGTGGAACGAAGAACAGAAGTGCCCACGCCGCAGAGAGACCGGCGTCAAGCGCTCGTCGTGCGGTCATCGATGCGCCGATCCACACAAACGGTACCGCCCAAAGGCCGAGCACCCAAAGATCTGAAGCTTCAACTGTGCCTTCCATCAGACGGTGAGTCCAAAAAGGGCTCAAGTAATGCAGTGGCCCCCAGGTCCGCCCGGTTAGAGTGAAGATCACGGCAGCATCGACGCAGTACTTCAACGCCATCAGTGAGATCCCGGACAGGGCGTAGGCTCGCCGACCAACGCGCGCTCGAAAACCAAACCAGAGTTTGAAAATGTTAATCATGGCGGTTGCCCTTACGCTCATAGCCTGTTCCTCTCCTAGTTTGAACGTGTTCAAGATGTTGACACAATAATTGAACATGTTCAAGTTTGATTGAAAATACAGATCGTAAAGCCTTAGAGATCGAGCAGAGTTCAGACAGCAGGGTGACTAAGCAGTTGCCAGTTGATTCGCAAGTTTCGCGAAGAAGGCAATCCTTAGTACGGCGGCATTGTCAGGATGCCGCTCATTAGGTCGATTCCGTACCAGAGATTTGCAATACGAATGTTCTCGTTCGGGGCATGCTGGTTGTCGTCGTGGTTCGCGATGGGGACAATTACTACGGGACGGTCGAGGATCTGGTTAAACAGGTAGAGAGGTAGGGAGCCCCCCATGCTCGGCAGGAGAATCACCTCTTGTCCTGCCGCAGCGCGTGACGCCGCTCTGAGTGGTTCCACAATTGGGTGACTCATCTCGGTGCGCGCTGCGACATAGCCCGATTCTGATCTGACTACTCGCGCAATGTGGGAGTGGGAGAGGCGCGTCTCGAGATCTGGTTCGGAGCGAATGATGAAGTAGCCCTGCTCTTGAATATGAGCTTCCACGAGATCGAGCATGTGGTCGGGATCGTTG
>JAZFTL010000449.1:0-5935 GCA_036446675.1 Thermoanaerobaculia bacterium | reverse complement strand
TAGCTCGTTTCATCATTGTCATCCCGACTGGAGGCGGCAGAGCCGCCGGAGCGGAGGGATCTGGGTGGGGGCCTGCACCAAGGATCGCTACAGTTGGTTCGCCGCCCTTCCCCCAGATTCCTCACTTTCGTTCGGAATGACAAAGGGGAGGTGTGCCTAATTCCCCTCCAGCATCTGCTGCCAGTTGAGCACGAGGTGAATGGGGCTCGACTGCTGACCCTCGGGTGGGGCAATGATGAGGAAGCGCTGGCCGTCGGCGGTGGGACTCCATTTCCGACCCGGTCCAGGGGTGAGCGCGGTGCTGAAGAGTTCGATTACCTTTCCTATCTGAAGACTCTCCGCTCTGAAGGTAATCTCCGCCGCCATGATCGTGTCGCCAGGGGCACGATAGAGAATCTCGCGCCCGTCTGCCCGCCAAGCCGGCTGAGTACCTCCGGCAGTGGAGACCTGCCACTTGGCGCCCGGAGAGGGGTACCTGGTGACATAAATCTCGCTCTCACCCGATTCACGCGAGTGGTATGTCATCCATCGTCCGTCTGGCGAGATTCTACCCGAGAGCTCTTGGAATTCTGTCTGGATCAGTGGAATCGGTTCGCCACCCTCGCCGAGGGATAGTGCCATGAGGTCCCATCCGGTCTCGGCCTTGCGCTCAGAAAAGACGAGAGTCTGGCCGTTTGGGGAAATACTCTGGGCGACCGTGAAATCTTTACCACCGTGAACCAGGGTTTCGTCGAGTCCACCCGCCACCCCTTTCACGTAGATGCCGAACTGAGAATCACGGTTCGAGGTGAAATAGACCCGCCGACTGTCGGGTGACCAGCGGGGGGCGAACTCGTTGGCGCCGTTGAAGGTGAAGCGGCTGCGCAGTTCGCGGCTCATGTCGTAGATCCAGATATCGCTCTGACCTCCTTCATCGCCGATACTGACGGCCGCCAAGCGGCCGTCAGGCGAAAGTGCGAGATCTCCATAGTCAGCCTCATCGCCGAACGGCCCTTCGATGCGGCCCTCACGATCGATCCAGACGAGGGGCATTTCTTGCGTCAGCGATCCGACCTGATAGGCCAGAAGGCCACTGTCGGTTACCGCGAAGACGGAGGCTGCGGCACCGCTGATATCCAGAATCTCTTCTACGAGAGGAAAGGCGTCTCCTCTGAATTCGAGCTTCTTCGGGTCAAATGGACGCGCCATCAGCGTCGATTCCCGAACGAACAGAAGGTGGCCGGCGGCGAATTCGACAAAGGTAGGAGACTGCATGAGGTCAAGGCTGAGATCTCCATCGAGGGACCTTACTCTGACGACATTTTCAGCGTTTCCCCCGACGTGTCGCACGAGATAGAGAAACCGCCGACCATCCGGCAGAAAGCGCGGATGACGGTGGCTGTTCTCGCCCGCTTCGCTATCCAGTTCGGTAATAGCTACAGATTCCCCACCTCCCGCGGCGACTCGGTGCAGAGGGGAGTACGGTGACGGAGCAAAGATAATGTCTCCTGCCTGGTTCCAGCTACCACCCTTCCCCCGGTCCGCACCGCATAGAGTGACCGGTGGACTGCCGGAAGCATCTACCTTCTTGAGTTTCTGGCTGGCAAAGAATCCAATCCTCTTGCTGTCGGGCGACCAGAAGGGGTAGGCGGCCCCTTCGGTGTTGGCGAGGGGTAGAGCGGCCGCGTCACCCAGGTTCTGTACCCAGAGGAGCGAGGTGCCGGCCTCGTCGCGGGCGACGAAGGCGAGCTGGCGCCCATCAGGAGAGAGGCTCACCGGGCCGGGGCGAGATGAGTCGAGGTCCCACACTGTGCCCTCAGGTGGGTTGATCGAGGCTCGCACCATCGGGTCTAATTCTGTGGCCTGCCGCCACCACATGAAGCTCGAGGCCAGGGCGGCCAGTAGTAGGACCGCGGCGGCCGGTCTCCAAATCCCGGAGCGGACCGCGCCTTTCGGCGTGTCGCTCGATCCAATCGACGTAGCGGAATCCTCGTCTTCGCCGCGCAAGAAGCGCTCGATGGCGATGCGTGCTTCGCCAATATCCCGCATGCGTTCGAAAGCCTCCTTCTCGAGACAGCGGTGGAGCAACTGTTGCACGGCGGCAGGAGTGTCGGCGGGAAGTGCCTTCCACTCCGGCTCGCGGGCCAAGATACCGGCCAAGATGTCGGAGACAGTCTTGCCCGAGTAGACCATCTTGCCGGAGAGCATCTCAAAGAGCACCACGCCGAAGGCCCAGATATCGGCGCGCTTGTCGGCCTCGGTGCCGCGGGCCTGCTCCGGCGACATGTACGCTGCGGTGCCCATCAGTACGCCCGCGCCCGTCATCTGCGCCGTCAGCGTCGGCGACTGGGTGAAGTCGGCGTCGGTGGTACTCCTCTCCATCGCCTTGGCGAGGCCGAAGTCGAGGATCTTGACCTGCCCGTCCGGGGTTACTTGTACGTTCGCGGGCTTAAAGTCACGATGTACAATGCCCTGTTCGTGGGCCGCTTCGAGCCCTTGCGCCATCTGCAGCGCCAATTCCAGGGCTTCCTCGGCGGGAAGTTTGCCTCGTGCGATCCGGTCAGCCAGACTCTCGCCCTCGACGAGTTCTAGGATCAGAAACTTCTGGCCGTCGACCTCCTCGAGACCGTGAATCCCTGCGATGTGGGGATGATTGAGTGATGCCAGGACCTTCGCCTCACGCTCGAAGCGGGCCAGGCGCTCGGGGTCGTTGGTAAAGGCCTCGGGCAGGACCTTGATGGCCACTTCTCGATCGAGCTTGGTGTCCGTGGCTCGAAAGACTTGACCCATGCCACCCTCGCCAAGCTTGGCGGTGACTTTGAAATGCGCAACGGTTGTTCCGATCATCTGATCTCCACTACTTCATCTCAACCTTGTCATTCGGACTAAAGGCGGCGGAGGCCCTGTCAAACCATCCCTTGTCATCCCGACCGCAGGCGCTGGAAGCGCCGAAGCGGAGGGATCTGGGTGGGGGAGCTGTACCGTGTATCGTCCTGGCTATCGTGCCACCCTTCCCCCAGATTCCTCACGCTCGTTCGGAATGACAAAAAAGCGGACGCTCTTCATGACAAGTGGAGAATGAATTTCCGCCCTCTGGGTGTTTGCCTGCGAGAGAAACCTCTAGCTTAGACCATCGATTCGACCATTGCCAGCGGATCCGGCTCGGCAATAGGACGGGGAGCTAGCGAGGGATCTCGATCGATCGGTCGATCAATCGCGATAGCGCCGCAGCAGGTCGCGGTAGCGCGAATCGTCGCGCAGCGCCTCGAAGTATGGGCTGGCGTCGAGGCCAACGAAGTCGCGGAAGCCATGCTCGAAGGCGCCCTGCAACGCCTCCAAAGCTTGGTCGGTCTCTCCGAGAGAGGTGTGGATGGCAGCGAGGTAAAAAAGATTCATAACGCTCTCTTCATAAGACACCAGCAGGGAAGCCATCGCTGCTTCGGCGTTGCCGATGGCGAGGTGATATTGCGCCAGCCCGAGGTGAGCGGCCGTGAACTCGGGATTGAGCTCGAGGGCCCGCTCGAAGGCCTGGCGTGCCTGCTCGTAACGCGCTTGGTGAATCAGACCTCGCCCCAGGTGATAGTAGGCGCCAGGAAAGTCAGGCTGCAGTCGCAAGGCCTCTTGCGCTGCCTCCACTGCGCCATCGCCGTCGGGGGGCGTCTGGTAGGCCAACACCCAGGAGAGGTTATCCCAGTAGGTTGGCTCCTTAGGGTCGAGCCTTACCGATTCGCGGAGCAGTTGGGCGGCGCGCTGGTAGTCGTATTTGACGCCGGCGACCTGGGCCAGACTGAAACTGGCTTGAGGCATCTTCGGGTCGAGTTCGGCGGCTCGTGCGGCCAGCTTTTCGGCGCGCTCGAGGAACTCTTCGGAGGAGTCGAAGTTGCGATAATAGTTGGCTTCGAGATTCGCCAAGCCGGCCAGGGCAGCCGCGAAATCCGGGTCGAGCTCCAGAGCCCGCTCGAACTGCCGGCGAGCCTCCTGCATGGTGGAGAGGGTACTCCACTCGCGAGATAGGGCAAAGGCTCGCAGATAGGCGTCGTAGGCGAGAACGTTCTCGGTCGAGCGGCGCTGAACGTTGCTTTCCTCCTCTGGGCTGAGCTGCAAGTCGAGCTGTCGGGCGATTTCGAGAGCGGTCGTCTCTTGCATGGCGAAGACGTCCTCGAGATTGCCCTCGAAGTCTTCGGACCACAAGTTGCGACCTGTCGAGCCATCCACGAGCTGCGCCGAGACCCGCACCCGGTCGCCGGCCCGCCGCACGCTACCGTCCAGCAAATAGCGCACGCCGAGCTCGGTGCCGATCTGACGCACGTCGCGGGCAGGGTCCTTGTAGGGCATGACCGAGCTGCGCGAGGCGACCTCGAGACCGTCGAGGCGCGACAGCTTGCTGATGATCTCCTCGGTGATTCCCGCGCTGAAGTAGTCGTTGCCGGTATCGGCGCTCAGGTTGTGGAAGGGCAGCACGGCGACGGAAGGTTTTTCAGCCACGCTGGTAGCCGGCAGTGGTGCTTGCTCGCCTCCCCGGAATAGGGGCCGCGACAAGAAGACGAGAGCGACAACTGCCAAGGTGGCCATGGCGGGCCAGAGCCACCGGCGGGCTCGGTGTTGCGCCTCGGCTGGCCGGATGGCCTGGGCTTCACCGGTGGTCTCTAAATCGTGGAGTTCGGCGACCAGATCGCGGGTGTCGTTGTAGCGGTCCGCGGGTCGTTTCTGCAGACAGCGTCGGACGATCCTCTCCAGATCCGGAGAGATCCCCTGCCGTACGACCGACAACGGCTGCGGCTCGGCTTCGAGGATCTTGGCCAGCGTCGAGGTCGGACTGTCACCCCGGAAGGGTAGCTTGCCGGTGGCCATCTGGTAGAGCAGAATGCCGAAGGAGAAGACGTCGGAGCGCGAATCGACCGGCCGGGCCTCGGCCTGCTCGGGGGACATGTAGGCGAAAGTGCCCAGAATGGTGCCTTCACGGGTCATCTCCGCGGTGATGGTCTGGGCAATCGACGCCGCGCCATCCTCGCCAATCGCGGGTCCTTGGGGCTTGGCCAGGCCGAAATCGAGAATCTTTACCTGTGCATCGGCGGTGAGCATCACGTTAGCGGGCTTCAGATCCCGGTGGACGATTCCCCGGCCGTGCGCAGCGGCCAGGCCTTCGGCGATCCCTACTGCGATGCGAACGATCTCCGCCAGAGGCAGCTGCTCGGCCTGGTGCAGACGAGATTCGAGGGACGATCCCTCAATCAACTCCATGGCGATGAAGGGGGTTTGATCTACCTCCCCGACTTCGTAGATGGTACAGATGTTGGGGTGATTCAGCGCTGCTGCGGTGCGAGCTTCGCGCAGGAAACGAGCGCGCATGTCGTCCCGAGCCAAGATCTCGGCCGAGAGTACCTTGAAGGCCACCGGGCGCTGCAGGTCCAGATCCTCAGCGCGATAGACCTCTCCCATGCCGCCTTCACCGAGCTTGGCGGTAATCTTGAAGTGCGAGATGATTGTTCCGATCATCTAATCTCCACGGCGAGAACGTCCTTGAGTCCTTGAATGGGACTCAGTTCCGATGCCTGCGAAAGAAGTTAAGATCATAGACGATCGAAGTGGCAAGGGCCAAGGCGGAGTTCCTCATGTTCTAGTCAAGTGCCAGGGCTACCCTTACAGCTTGCTTCAGATCTTCTCGGCGATCTTGCGACAGTGAGCCCACGAAATCGGTGAGGAGCACCTTTGGAACGCTGATCAGGGCGTCACAGTGGATGCTCGATTCGTGTTTGAGACCTTCCGCGAGACCGACGTCGACTTGCGTGGCCAGGCCGTCTCGGCGGGTGTAGATTGGTGCGCAAACGGCGGTCGAAAAGCGGGACTCGAGCAAAGCCTGACGACTGACCACGACGAAGACTCGGCTGGAGCGCGGGTCGCCGCCACCCGGTCGGCGGACCCGAAACAGATCACCTGGCCTCATAGGTCGACTTGG
>JAZFTL010000448.1:0-4740 GCA_036446675.1 Thermoanaerobaculia bacterium | reverse complement strand
CTGAACCGGATGAGCCAACAGATCGGAGTAAAATCACCCACCTCACTCCGTTACAATCGCGCCAGACCAACGGAGCTGAGCACCGAGGTCTAGGCGCTGACTTTCACTCCTGGGTGAAGAATTCCATTGCGCCAGACGCAGGTTTAGGCTGAAGTTAGTCTTTTGACTCTAAGTGTCTGTCTGGAGTAGCCGATGCGAAAAAACCTGACTGCGTTATCTCGAACCCGTGTCGTCGGGCTCAGCTTGGTCTGTCTTTTATTCTGGGGCGGTTCCGTGCGAGCCCACCCACCTTGGGACGATCAACTCGAGGTGCTCGAAGAGCAGATCCGCGAGGAGCCGCTCAACGCCTCACTTTACGTCCGCCGAGCCGACCTCAAGAAGGAACTCGGCAATACCCGAAGCGCCCTTATCGACTACGATCGGGCCAGCGAAATCGATCCGGAGCTGGATCTGGTCGACCTCGGTCGCGGTCTGCTCTATCTTGGAATCGAAGATCCGACCATGGCGCAATTCTTTCTGGATCGGTTCCTCGATCAGAATCCCGAACATGCGAAAGCTCTTCTCGCCTCTGCCAGGGCCTTGCGGCAACTCGGTGAGCTTGACCTTGCCGCGTCTCGCTATGAGCGGGCCATCGGTGGCTTCAAGGTGGTCAAGCCGGCCTTTTTCGTCGAGCTGGCCGAGGTACAGATCGAGTCCGGAGACCATCATGCCGCGATCAAAACTCTCGACGAGGGCATGCGGCGCTTCGGTCCGCTGACTTCATTGCAGATTCGTGCAATCGACATCCTCGACGACCAAGGCAACACCCAGAAGGCGCTCATTCGACTGGACCGGCTCACCGAATCCTCGCCCCAAACCGCAAGGTGGCTTCTCCGTAGGGGCGAGTTGCTCGAGTCCGCTGGGCGCCTGGTCGAAGCCGAGGCGGCGTACGTCAAATCTCGAAGTGAACTAGACAAGCAGATGAAGGGCAGCCGCAAGAACCGTTCGCTAGTCGCTTTGGAGAGGAGACTCATACGAGCCCAGAAAAGGTTGGAGTCTCCAGTGTCCTCGCAAGGGGAGGCATCATGAAAAACGCTTTGAGGAGAGCTGACCGAGAATCACTGTTCGAGAGCGGGCCTTCGGTGTCAGCCAATAAGCTGAGAGTCAAGTACCTTGGCCCGATCATCATGGCCGCGCTTCTGGCTACAGTCTCCTCCTCAAGGGCAGCCGAGACGACCTTGGTAGCCGTCGGCTCCACCTGGAAATACCTCGACAATGGGACCGACCAGGGCACGGCGTGGCAAGGGGGCGGTTTCGACGACTCGGGATGGGCCGGCGGACCCGCCGAGCTGGGTTACGGCGATGGCGACGAAGCCACTGTCGTCGGTTTCGGCCCGGACTCTTCGAATAAATACAGGACCACTTATTTTAGGCGAGAGTTCACGGTCACCGGAGTTTCGGGCTACTTGAGTTTCAACCTCGGAGTGCGTCGAGATGACGGCGCTGTTGTCTACCTCAACGGAGCCGAGGTTTTCCGGACCAACATGCCGGGAGGCACCGTCACCTATATCACCAACGCGAGTTCGGCCCTAGGGGGGTCCGATGAATCGATTCTTCAGACGGTCGGTGTCGACAAAGCCTTCGTCAATGAGGGAGCGAACCTCTTCGCTGTGGAAATTCATCAGGCCAACGGCACGAGTTCCGACATCAGTTTCGACCTGCAGTTCACCGGGTCGGATTCGGCGGTCTCGGTAACCCGTGGTCCCTATCTGCAACGGGGCTCGCACGACCGGGTCGTGGTGCGCTGGCGCACCGGCGCCACAACCGACAGTTGGGTGCGCTACGGAACGTCGCAAGGAAGTTTGAATCTGACTGCCAGCGACACGACCATGACGGGTGAGCACGAAATCGAACTGACGAACCTCAGCGCCGACACGAAGTATTTCTACTCCGTGGGGACCTCCACCGGACCCTTGGTAGGTGATGACGCCGATCATTTCGTGTTGACGGCTCCAACTGCCGGCACGGCGAAAGACACCCGGATCCTCGTCTTGGGAGACTCCGGAACCGCCAATGCGAACGCCCGGGCGGTACGCGATGCCTACAATGCTTACACCGGCTCCCGCCACACCGATCTTTGGTTGATGTTGGGAGACAACGCCTACAACGACGGCACCGACTCCGAATATCAGGCGGCCGTCTTCGACATGTACACCAAGCTCTTACCGAAGAGCGTGCTCTGGTCGACCCTGGGCAACCACGACGGGCACTCGGCCTCGTCGACCAACGAGACCGGCCCGTACTACGACATCTTTACTCTGGCCTCACAAGCGGAGGCCGGGGGCGTCGCCTCCGGAACAGAGGCCTACTACTCGTTCGACTACGGCAACATTCACTTCATTTGCCTCGACTCCTACGACAGCGACACCTCGAACGGCGGCACTATGGAGACCTGGATGGTCGATGACCTCACCGCGACCACCGCCGACTGGGTGATCGCCTTCTGGCACCACCCTCCATACACCAAGGGCTCGCACGACTCCGATTCCGAGGGGCAGCTCATGGCGATGCGCACCAACTTGCTGCCTGAACTCGAAGACTATGGGGTCGATTTAGTGCTTTCAGGGCACAGCCACTCCTACGAACGGAGCTTTCTCCTCGACGGACACTATGGGGACTCCAGCACTCTGACCAATCAGATGATTCTCGACGGCGGCGACGGCATCATAGGAAGCGATGGCGAGTACTTCAAACCCTCATCCGGCTTAGCGCCGCACGAAGGGGCCGTATTTGCCGTAGCTGGTTCCTCCGGTAAGACCAGCTCCGCGCCTCTCGACCACCCCGTCATGGTGCACGTGTCGTTGCTTTCGCTGGGCTCGCTGGTTCTCGATATCAACGGCAATACTCTCAACGGCAAGTTCATCACCAACACCGGGGCCATCGCCGATGACTTCACCATCACCAAGGGATCCACTGCGGTCTGTGGTAATGGTGTTAAAGAATCGGGTGAGGAGTGCGATGGAGTCGATTTGGGAGGTAGCTCGTGTGGCGACTTCAACTGCTCGAGTGGTGTCCTCGCCTGCAACGTCGATTGCACCCTGGATTCCACCGGCTGCACCGACTGCGCGACCTGCGATAACAACGGGATCTGTGATGCCGGAGAAGATTGTATCGGCTGCGCCAACGACTGCTTCTCCGGATCAGGTGCGACCTGCGGCAACGGGGTTTGCGAGGCCGGCGACGGAGAGGACTGTATCTCCTGCGCCGCCGACTGCGCCGGCAAACAGAGCGGTAAGCCTTCGAGACGTTACTGTTGCGGCGATGGCGACGGGCAGAACCCGCTCCCCTGCAGTGACACAGTATGCAGCGCCGGGGGCAATCAGTGCACCGATACCCCCGCTACCGCCTCGTGCTGTGGAGACACCGCCTGCGAAGAAATCGAAGACGGCTTCAACTGCGAAGTCGACTGCGGTCCCCCGCCATTCTGCGGCGATGGCTTCTGCGATCCGGGAGAGAGCAGTTGCTCCTGCGCTGCCGATTGCGGCGCCGCGCCCGCCGCTGAGTTCGCGGACCTGACCTGCAGCGATGGTCTGGATAACGACTGCGATGGAGTGGCGGATTGCGCCGACGCCGACTGCAGCAGCGATCCCTCGTGCCAGGCCTGCAACCTGGGGCAGAAGGGCGACAGCTGCAGCACCAACGCCGACTGCTGTTCAAGTAAGTGCCGGGGCAAGTCGGGCAACAAGAGCTGCAAGTAGAGCTGTCGCTCAAGTTGGATCTGGAAGACTCAGGAACCGGGCGTCTCGTCGATGACGGAACTCCCGGCGCCTTCGATAAGCGTTATGTAGCGGTCGATCGGTGGTGCGCTCCACTCTTCCACACCGCCACCTAACCAGTGGACTTTGATTCTAGACACTGCGGTCGACTCACCGAGGCCAATCAGCAATCTCGGATCGCTGGAAGAGCCGAAGCTGCCATCTGTTCTGGCTCGGCGCCACAGCGCGGGGCCATCAGGCCTCTCGACGACTACCTGAGAGCCCAGAACGTGTCTTCCACCAGCCTTGCTCTGCAGACTGATGCCGATCCAGTGTTCCGGACCCTCGAACTCGTTAAGGAGTAATCGGGCCCGGCCGCTGTTGTTCAACAGAAGAATATCGGGATCACCATCGTTGTCGACGTCACCAAAAGCAGCTCCACGAGTGACTTCGGACCTCTTGAATTCTTCTCCAGCCGCCGCCGTCACCTCTTCGAATTTTCCGGTGCCCAGATTTTGGAAAAGCTGATTGGGCTCGTGAAAAGGAAAAGGATCCCCCTGCTGCGCCAGTGCCTCAATGGTGCGTACCGCACCGTTGGCAATGAACAGGTCGAGCCAACCATCGCTGTCGTAGTCGAACCAGCGCGTTCCCCAGCTGGTGTGACTCCAGCTCGGCACTCCCAAGCCCGTGTCGATCGTGGCATCCTCAAACATGCCGGTGCCGTCATTCACGAAGATCGTGTTGGTCTCGGCCGCCAGATGCGTCATAAAAAGGTCTTCGTCTCCGTCTCCATCGAAATCGGCCGCGTCGACTCCCATGCTGGCTTCGGCGGCGCCCTTGAGATTCACCGCAGAGCCGGCTAGGAGCGCCTCGTCGACGAAGCTTCCATCGCGCTGATTGATCCAGAGCTGGTTGGGGGTGCCATCATTGGCCACATAGAGATCGAGCCAACCGTCGCCATTGAAGTCTCCAGTCGCCACTCCAAGTGACTTGCTGAACTCACGAT
>JAZFTL010000447.1:0-4125 GCA_036446675.1 Thermoanaerobaculia bacterium | reverse complement strand
ACATTGCGAGCGGCGCGGCAAGCCTTTCCACAAGCGAAGCTGCATACCATCTTTCAGCCTCATCTGTTTTCGAGAACGCGCGATCTGGCTGCCGAGTTCGGCAGGGCGCTTTTGGGAGCTGACTTCGCTATGGTGACGGAGATCTATGCTTCAAGAGAGTCGGCTCTTGCGGGTGTTTCTGGAGATTTAGTCGTCGAAGCAGCCAAGGCCAGTGGACATCGGAATGTCGAGTATTGCTCGGACTGGAACCGGGTCCGAGAGCTCGTGGAGGAGAGGGTGGAAGTTGGTGACTTGGTGTTGACACTCGGGGCAGGCGACATCTATCTCCTGGCTCAGGAACTCGTTGAGGAGGGTGAGTCGTGATACGTCGAAGAGACGGAAGGCCGGTTCGCGACGAACGGTTTCGACGCAGGCAAACTGTTGTGTCGCGGCGGCGCGAGAATCGCATCCTGAAGCTTGTTAAGCCGTTTTTGGGAGCCCTGGTAGCGGTGGGACTGCCGCTTTTGGGAGCGACATGGATCCTCACCTCGCCGCAACTCCAGGTAAGTGAGGTGGAGATAACCGGCTTTGAGAAGGTGGAGAGAAGCTGGCTGACCGATACTCTCGAGTCGGTTCGTGGGGTGCATATTCTCTGGCTCTCTCTGGAGGACATCGAAGCTCAGCTGAGTCGGCATCCGTGGATCGAAAGCGTCGAAGCGCGCAAAGAATTGCCGAATCGGCTGGTCATATCAGTTCACGAGAAGACAGCCTTTGCTCTTCTGAGACAAGGGGATCAAGTGTTCTTCGTGGATGGGGATGGCGCGGTGATTGATGAGTACGATCCGGCTCTGGGCTCCTCGGATCTTGTGCTTCTGAGCTCCCCCGACAACTCGAGCCGTTACCTAGCAGACGCTCTAGAAATTGCTTCTCGGCTCGAGCAATTACAACCATACTGGGCCTCGCAGCTGTCTGAGATCGAAGTTCTGAATGAACAAGACTATCGTCTCTTTACAGGTGCTCTACCGTTTCCTATCCTAGTAAGCCTGGAAACAATGGAGGCTGGGATTCCCGCAATGCGGGAGTATCTTCCGGAAATTACCAGACGATATAGGGTTGTGAGGGGTGTCGATATTCGGTTTTCTAACCAGATTGTGATTCAACCCGCGGCAATCGGTCGCAGACGAGAAGGATAAAGCTATGGCAAAACCGAACCTCTATTTAGCAGCGATCGATATTGGCTCTTCAAAAGTCGCCGTTCTGATTGGCCACAAAGACGAGGCGGGAGGTGTTGAAATCGTTGGCAAGGGCTGTGCCGCGAATCGGGGCACGCGCAAAGGCAGCATCGTAAATGTTGATGCGACAGTCGAGGCTTTGAAGACGGCTATTGAAGAAGCCGAAGTTATGGCCGGAACAGAGATTTCAAGTGCCTATGTGGGAATCGCGGGTACCGATACCAGAAGCGTGAATTCAAGGGGAATGGTATCAGTCGCTCGCAAGGACCGTGAGATTTCGCGATCTGATATCAAGCGCGTCTTGGAGGCGGCCCAGTCTGTGGCTCTTCCTACCGACCGAGAGATCCTGCACGCAATACCACAAGAATTTATTGTGGATGAGCAGGGAGAGATTGGTGAGCCTTTGGGAATGCTCGGCAACCGCCTGGAGGTAGCCGTGCATCTGGTCACGGGCAACGCCGCGCGGGGCAAGACTTTGCTGACGTGTGTGAACCGGGCCGGCGTCGAAGTCGAAGAGATCGTCTTTGAACCTCTGGCAACGGCGGAAGCCGTACTAACCCATGACGAGCGGGAGATGGGCGTCTTATTGATAGATATTGGCGCGGGCACATCCGAGTACGCGGTTTTTTCTGAAGGTGAGGCGCAGCACAGTGCGGTTCTTCCGATAGGCGCTGGACACTTTACCAATGACCTGGCAATGGTCTTGAGAACCCCGTTCTCCGAAGCCGAGAGGATCAAGGCCCAACAGGGGTGCTGCCTGGAAGGAATGGTTGGCGATGAAGAGGGCATCTCGGTACCGACCGTTGCCGGCGGGCCGCCGCGAGTCATCCCCAGACGGCAGCTCTGTGAGATCCTCCAGCCTAGGGCAACTGAACTCATCACTCTGGTGCAAGAGGACCTGGAAAGAAGTGGGTTCTCCGAGGAGTCACTGAGAGGCGGTGTAGTCCTCACTGGCGGAGGAGCTCAGCTGGATGGGCTGTTGGAGATGACCGAAGAAATCCTCAACGTTGGGGTCAGATATGGGTTGCCCCGCGGGTTGGGAGGCTTGATCGATGTGATTAGCTCACCAACCTGGTGCACCGCATCGGGACTCTTGTTGTATGGTCAGCTTGCTGACCAGAATCGGAAGAAACAATCAGGATTTAACGGACTCACTGTGAAGACAGTTATGGGGAACCTCCGAGGGATGTTCTCAGACCTGCTGTAGGCTATGAAGTGCCCTTAAAGGAGGGACCAGACATGATCCTTTTCGAAGACAGCGACATGAAGCTGACCTTACCGATCTCTCTTGACGAAGAGAACGACATGATGCCCGCAAAAATCAAGGTAGTGGGTGTCGGCGGCGGCGGCGGCAACGCAGTCGATCGAATGATTCATGCCAACATGAAAGGTATTGAGTTCATTGTCTCGAACACCGACCTTCAAGCACTGCGTAACTGTCGGGCTCAGTCCAAGCTGCAATTAGGCGCCAGTCTGACCCGCGGTCTGGGAGCAGGTGGTGACCCTGAAATCGGACGTAAGTCGGCACTCGAAGACACCGAGGCGATCCTGCAAATATTGGACGGAGCTGACATGGTGTTCTTGACTGCGGGATTAGGTGGAGGCACGGGCACTGGAGCGGCGCCGATCGTGGCTTCACTGGCTGCAGAGATCGGAGCTTTGACGGTCGCGGTGGTCACGAAGCCTTTCGCTTTCGAGGGGCGTCGTCGGATGGACTTGGCTGAACAGGGCATCAAGGAGCTGGAGGCAGCGGTCGACACCTTGATTACCATCCCGAACGAGCGCCTATTGAATTTTGTGGACCGCGGTACCCCCCTCTCGGAGGCATTCCGAATTGCCGATGACGTTCTGGGCCAGGCGGTACGCGGGATCAGTGATCTGATCACAGTTCCAGGGGAAGTAAACGTCGACTTTGCGGACGTCAGGGCCATCATGACAGGTATGGGCATGGCACTGATGGGTACGGGACTCGCCAAGGGAGAAAATCGAGCCCTGGAGGCGGCGCAGCGTGCTATTGCTTCTCCCTTGCTCGAGGAGACCTCGATTGAGGGGGCTCAAGGTGTACTCATCAATATATCGGGCGGTCCGGATTTGAGCCTTCACGAGGTTGCTGAGGCTGCACAGGTCATTGCCGAATCGGTGGATCCGAACGCCAATATTATCTCCGGAATGGTCATCGATGAAGCTCTTGAGGACGAGATAAAAGTCACGGTGATCGCGACCGGTCTTAAGGGTGGCACTCGGCCGTCGCGAGCAGTCACGTCCTCCTCCTCCGAGCGCCAGGATCAGCCCGGAATGCGAGTCGAGCCAGAGGTTAGTGCTAAAGCTTCTACTGCGAAGAGCCCGGGCCAACAGAGCTTGGAGGAAGTTCCGTTCTACAGGAAAGTCATCGCGCAGTCGCGCGGCGAAGACCCCAACGGCTTTGGACCGAACTGGTCGAATGTCGACGATTTTGATATCCCTACGGTGCTTCGCAAGCAGATGGATTAAGTCTGCGGTCCGGCCAACGAAGCTGATGTGCGGGACACCCGCGATCGATATCTGGAATGCCGTAACGTGATCGTGAGGCCCACCTCCAGTAAAGAGAAACGGCTTTGGGCTCGCGCGGTGGCCTGCGTTCTGGCGATTTACTGTTCAACGCCGGTCGTTCGTCCGGTGGCGAATTATCTAAGAGATCGTAACCTGCTGCGACTAGCGGTGGCCGCAAGCTTCGCGCTTGCCGTGGTCTGGATATTCCGAGTTCTGCTGCGCGAACGTTTGGGAAGACGCGAAGTGCTGGCATTGGGATGCGTCGGTCTGATCTACGTCGTTGTCCTCTCGAGGTTGCCTCTGCCGGAGGAGAGAATTCACTACTTGGAGTACGGCATACTGGCAGGACTCATCTACAGCGCACTTCTGCAGCGACGGTTCCATC
>JAZFTL010000446.1:0-2667 GCA_036446675.1 Thermoanaerobaculia bacterium | reverse complement strand
GCAACAGCAAGGATCTCTACGACGTCATCGTCGTGGATGCGTTCTCTGCCCCTGGAAGCGTCCCGTATCAGCTGACCACCGTGGAATTCGTCTCCTCCTTGAATAGGCACCTCGGCAATGACGGCTTGGTCATTGTCAACTTGATATCGGCAATTGTCGGCCCTCGGGGCGATTTCCTGCGTTCCTTAGCCGCGACCTACGCGGAGATATTTCCCGAAGTAAAAGTTTTCCAATTAGATCCTGCAATCCAACCCAAGATACTCCAAACTCTCTTCATCATCGCTTCCCAAGAGCGTCTCGACCCCAGCTTTACCAACGAAGACCCGGAAATCGCCCTCTATCTGAGCGGTCGATGGCGGAAGGGATTCGACAAAGCCAGGATTCTCACCGACGACTTCGCGCCCGTCGATTATTTTTTCGCAAAAGCGATCTACTAGGAGGCTAGCCGGATGAAACAGCTTGCCATCATCTTGAGCTTTCTAGCCGTGGCGCTACCTGGCGAGGCCAGCGTCGTCGTACTCACCACCGACGGCGGAGTACTCAACGCGGAGCGCTACGAAGTGGATGGGAAATGGGTCAGAGTTTATCTCGAGGGACAGGGCATGGTCATGCTCCCGCTGCTGAAGATCGAGCGCATCGTCGACGACACTGAAGTCCCGGGCCTCGAGATCGACGAGCTGGCGGCATCCAAGCTCGAACTCGGCTTCTTGGTGGGAGCTCCCCAACCGGACACTCCCTTCGGCGAACTCATCTACGCCGCCTCCCAACGTCAGGGAGTAAACCCGGCGATCGTGGCCGCACTCATTCAGGCCGAATCGAATTTCGACCCCACCGCGCTGTCTTCCAAGGGCGCTCGTGGCCTGATGCAGCTGATGCCTGCAACCGCCGGTCGGTTTGGGATTCGGCCCGAACAGCTCTTCGAAGCAGATAAGAACCTGGAAGCCGGGGTGCGCTATTTCAAAGTGCTGATGAATCGGTTTCCCAACGATCTCGTGCGGATTCTAGCTGCCTACAACGCCGGAGAAGCCACTGTCGAACGCTACCGTGGAGTGCCCCCTTACCGCGAAACCCGCGAGTACATCCGGCGTATTTTCAAGTCTCTGGGACTGGCCCTCTAAATTTCGAGTTGTGGGGTCCGGTCGCCGTTGATGTAGCGGATTACATCGGTGACATCAATGACCAGGGAGACGGTGTTCACCGCCATGACGCCGATGAGCCAGTAGCCGGTGGAACTTCCAGGAGAGATTAAATCGAGGCGAGTCCACAGCCAAATTACGAGTGGTATCCACGCACTGTGCCCAAGGCCCAAGAGACGAACAAATCCTCTGGCGGAAAAAATCGCGGTCTGCAGCACGACTCCCAACATAAACGTAGCCAACACCACTTTGGCTTCGAGCGTGTCGAGGAATAGGAACGGCGCGACTAGATTCATGATCACCATGACGCCAATCCACACCAACCAGGGCTTGGGCAGCTTTAGCATCGTACGCAGAAATCTGAACATAGCTCGCATTGCTACACTTTACCCCAATGCTCATACTTATCGGATAGACGAGGGCGGTTACCTCTCCCAGACCCGCACCGATATGCGAGCGCACTCTCTCATTGTCATTCCGAGCGAGAGCGAGGAATCTGGGGCATGGGTGGCAAACCAACCGTCGATCTTAGGGTGAGGGTTCCCCCACCCAGATCCCTCCGCTCCGGCGGCTACGCCGCCTCCGGTCGGGATGACAAAGAGCAGGACATCTCGATAAAAGAGCCCTCCCAAAAGGGAGGGCTCTCGAATCGACCTCCAACGAGGCCGAAGTTGGTTAAGTCGTTTTCGCTAGAAACGTAGTCGAGCTCCTAGAAAGAAACGACGCGGGTTGACGAATCTAATCCCTTCTTGGTAGGCGAAGCCTTCGCCACCGCTCAAGAGATCCTGGATCCGTGTGACTTGCTGGTCGTCGAACACATTGTAGATGTCGAGGAAGAAGTCCGCCTCGACTCGAGCGCTGATCGACCAGAGATACGACAGTCGTGAGTCCAGCACACCGTAGGCCTCGCCGTCGAAGAAGCCGATGGCGTCATCCGCGATCCAGGTAGAGCCGAAGAGCCCTCCGGTGCCGTCAAAGCCGTTCGCCGGGAAGGGGTTGTCGGTCAGATCCGGGATGCTGCGCCCGAAGGCCTGGCCCGAGTTGCGATTGAGACTGATACCGGAGTTCCAGCGGTAGCTGCCGCCGACCTGAAACCCGTTGTCCCAGTTGTAGGAACCGTGGACCTTGAAGAGGTGCTCCACCAGGCCCGGCAGAGTGCCGGTCCGGTTGGGAGCGCGGGGATCGAGTGGAAACACGTCGCCGGCACCGTCGAAGTTGGCGTCGGAGTTGGTGTTGCCCTTGGCGTCGGCGTAGTTGTACGAGGCCAGTAGCTGCCAGTTGTCGCTATAGCGCTTGCGAAAGACCAGCTCGAGGCCCTGCCAATCGCGGAACGCCTCCGGCGGCAGGGTTCCGATCATGAAGTTGAGCGCGGTTTGGTCGATTTCCGCGAGGCTCGAGAACCCGAAGAACGCCGGACCCAGGAAAAACGTGTCCGAAGCGTTGATGTCTCCGGCAGTCACGTACTGGGCTGCGTCGTAGTAGATTCTGCCGTAGTCCTCGCCGATGTTCGTGGTTTCACGATCTATAAGGT
>JAZFTL010000445.1:0-3492 GCA_036446675.1 Thermoanaerobaculia bacterium | reverse complement strand
GACGACGAGCCGCGATTTACCCCACTCCTTAGCGCCGTTCCCAATTCCTGAATTCTTGATGCCGCAGGCGATCCCTACAGCTCGTCCTTGGGCGATGTAGTCTCGATAGAGATCCTTGACCGCTTCCAGGGCCTTCTTGATGCCGACCGATTTTTCGAAGACCTGGCCGGTGGAAAAGGTGTCCCCAACCTCTAGAGCGTTGCGCCAGCGAATCTCCCAGCCATCAATCCCTACTTTTTCCGCCAACAAGTCGAGGCAGCCTTCCATCGCGAAGTGGGCCTGATTGGCGCCGAAACCACGCATGGCACCGCACGGGGGGTTATTGGTATATGCCGCTCGTGAGATGACGTCGACGTTCTCGACCCTGTAGGGACCGCAGGCATGGCCGGCGGCACGCTCGAGTACCTTTGAGCCGACCGAAGCGTACGCCCCGCTATCACCGATCATGCGAGCCTTGACCGCGGTCAAATGTCCGTCGGCATCGCAACCCACGGTGTACTCCATCGAGAGAGGGTGTCGCTTCGGGTGAATGCGGATCGACTCCTCGCGATTCAACGTCAGCAAAACAGGGCGTCCGGTCATCTGTGCCAATAGCGCGGCGTGGGCTTGAATCGACATATCCTCTTTGCCGCCGAAAGCGCCACCGTTCGGCACGAGTTCCACGTACAGATCGTTCTCGGAAATTCCCAGAAATGCCGCGACCTGCCGCCGATCGTCGAAGATGCCCTGACCTTGGGTATAAAGGCGCAGGGCGCCGGCTCGACCATTTGAGCCGGTCGGAACGGGCGTCACCGGTTCCGCCAAGGCGGCTTCCGGTTCGAGATAGAGATGTTCAATGCGCTGCGTTTTCCAGGTGCCATGGACGACATGGGCGCTGGCCGCTAGCGCTGCCTCGGCATCTCCTCGGCAAACGACAGTGCGTGAGAGCGCGTTTTCGTGTTTAGGATTGACCTGTGGTGCTCCTTCCTTCAACGCCTCGACGGGATCGAGCACGGGTTCGAGGATTTCGTATTGGACTTCGACGAGATCGGCAGCCTCTCGAGCGGTTTTTTCGTCCTCGGCGGCGATCGCAGCCAGGAAATCGCCGACACAGCGGACCTCTTCGCCTTCAGCCACAAAGCCTGGCCAGTCGTTATAGATGAGGCCGTACCAGCGACTCCCCGGCACATCTGCCGCGGTAGCGATCGCGACCACCCCCGGGTGCTGGAGAGCTCGGCTGGTGTCGATTTTCAGCACCCGAGCGCGGGCATGGGGCGAAAGCACCACGGCACCGCGCAACATGTTGGGCCGCACCATGTCGTCCACATAGGGTCGGTCGCCTAGAGTTATCTCCATTCCGGCGTACTTGGCCAAGGAGTCGCCTACCCGACCGCTCTCGCAGGGCTCGGGTACGGTTTCACCGCGCTTGGCTTTGCCCATCAGTTCGATTGCGTCGAGGATTTTGGTGTAGCCGGTGCAGCGGCAAATGTGGCCGTTGAGCGCAACGGCAATCGTGGACCGGTCGGCGTGGGGATCCTTGTCCAACAGACTCTTGGCGCGCATGGCGATTCCAGGAATGCAGAAGCCACATTGGAGTCCGGCGACCGCAACGAAAGACTTGGCGATCAACTCGCGCTCGTCTTCCGGGAGGCCCTCGAGACTGATGACCTCTTTGCCCTCCGTCTTTGCCGCCGGAACGGCGCAGGTTACCTGGGGGAGTCCATCGATGAGCGCCACACAGCAGCCACACTGTCCTTGTGGCCGGCACCCGTCTTTGAGGGAGTAGACTCCGCAGCGATTCCGCAGGGTCTCGAGCAGACTCTCGCCCTCGTAAATAGGTACGGTGCGTTTCTCGCCGTTCAGAGTGAAGCTGATTTTTTGCACGGGGTTCGAACTCATACTGGATTGAAGCACCTAAGAGAGTAACTCGCCGCTTCCATAGTGTGCAAGTGAGAATTCCAGGCCTTCTAAGGTGGTGAGCCATCGTACTACCTTCGCGGTAGCAGATGTCGAGAGCAGATCACCAGAGATGGCGTGAGTCCATCCGCGTATTGTTACTTTGATTCGAGGGACGGAGCTGCGGTCAATAGCGCCAGCTCTCGAGATCCGCTCCCTCGGGGGCGGTTTGCTTGATTCGCTCGAGTATCCTTGGGACGTAGAAGGTGTTGTAGCGCAGCCTCGAGAGATGGTTGCCGTTGTCGTGGTCTCCGTTCCAGCAGTGCTCGGCACGATCGCCGTATTCGACGACACCGCCGTAGGGCGGACTCTCGGTCGACTCGAGGAATTCCTCGACCAGGTAGACAGCGTTGTTGAGGTAGTAAGAGTCCATGTCGCCGCAGTAGATGTGGAGTTTGCCCTCGAGTTTCGGGCCGAGAGTCGCCCAGTTCTCCCGCAGAATGAGACCCAGATCGTACTTCTTCCAGTGCTCGGCCACATTGGGATCGATCTCTCCGGTGAGCTTGTTCCACAGTCGCTTCGGATACCCGTCTTTACCCACCGGAGAGTAGACCGCCTCCCAGATATCGAATTGGTCTCCGGAGCGCGTCTTACCGCCTTTGGCAAGCTCCTGGTGGTTGAAGTCGCGCAGGGTCGCCGAAACGTTGCCGAGGTAGTCGCGCCTGCCGGGCCGCTCGAGGCGTCCGAAGGGTCCCTCCTCGTAGTAGAGGTTGGTGTCTTGGTAAATGTTGACCAGCATGAAGGCGCGGAAATCGATCGGATCAGGACAGGCGATAAAGGCGCCGTTGTACTCGTCCGGATAGAACAGCTGTGTCGCCATAGACTCCCAACCACCGGTCGAGCCGCCGTAGAGGAAGCGCGCCCAGCCGGCGCCGAGGCCACGGAACTGCGCTTCGATGAACGGAATGAGCTCGTGGGTAATGGCATCGCCGTACGGTCCGATATTGGCTGAGTTGACCGCATACGAATCATCGTAGAACGGGTTGGCGTGCTGGATCTCGAGAATCAAGAACCGCGGAAAGTCCGGGCTGATCCACTGCTTGTAAAAATCGTAGGCTTCCTGCTGTTCAATACGGTTATAGCAGTCGATGTCAAAGCGGTCGGAGTATTTGCATTCGAGGTTCGGATCCGGAATTTCGGTGCGAAAGCCACCGAAGTCATCCTGGTAATGCCCGTGGAAGACCATCAATGGATAGCGGGCGTCGGGATGCTCATCGAAGCCCTCGGGCACCAGAACGTGTGCGCCGAGGAACATGTCCCTCCCCCAGAACTTGGAGAGCAGCGTGCTCTTGATCTTCGTGTGGCGTATGTACTTGGTGTCCGAGGGCGGCTCGATCGGCGCGATTACCTGGTCGAGAGTCAAAGCGTAGGGCGATTCGTCGGCGGGGTCGAAATTGATCTCGAGGGGCTCAGAGTGGACGTTTCCCGGCTCTCGATTCCATTTTTGTCCGGCTGCCCAACTCGACGGTAACTCAACGACGTGTCCATCAGCACGGTGGAAAGTCTCGTAGCGGTGGAGCACTACCTGCACTCGGTACTGCCCGGCCGGAAGGTCCC
>JAZFTL010000444.1:0-3108 GCA_036446675.1 Thermoanaerobaculia bacterium | reverse complement strand
GGCCCAATGGTAAGTCCGTTGCTGCGATCTTCGAGGCACTAATAGCTGGAGCTGAGTTGGGAGCAGGCTCGGCGAACGAATTGGGCGTTGGCCGGCTCGACATGTTGGCGTCGGTGAATTTTATGAACCAGTAATAGTGGTTGCCAGGAGGAGAAACATGAAGGTTTCAAGTCTTAGGACGAGAAAATTTGAAGACCCGCTGAGTCGTGCTCAGATGGGTGCTGTACACGCGCTTCTGCAGCTTCTTGATCTGCGCGACTATGTGACTGGTCTTCACGCACGGAGACTCGTGGACTCAAGTGTCGAATTAGCAATTCTCTGTGGTGTCCCCGATGAGCAGCTGCGGGACATCGAGATCGCGGCCCTACTTCACGACATAGGCAAGGTAGGAGTCCCCGATGCAACGCTGATGAAGTCCGGGGTACTGAGCGATTCCGAGCGTCGGGTCATGCAACTCCATCCTGCTTACGGATCTACGATCCTCAAGTCGATTCCCGGACTCGAGCAGGTGAGCCGAATTGTTCTGCATCATCATGAGAGGTGGGACGGTCAAGGATATCCCGAGGGTCTGGCCGGAGAGGACATCCCGGTCGGTTCCAGGATTATCGCGATCAGCGATATGTTCGACGCCATGATGAACGCGCGCTCGTACCGTCCTGCCCTGGATCTCGATGAGGCTCTTGGCAGGCTCACGGCTGCGAGGGGAAATCAGCTCGATCCAACCATCACAGATAACTTCTTGAGTTTGGCGGACCCGAAGTCATTTCCGGCCGGGATGCGAAGTCCGACTCGACCGAGCTTCCGGCAGATCAGCTTCTCGGACTTCGCTTGAGTTACCGACGAGGTTCTTGTGCGAGCTAGTGCGCGTCCGCGGAGTGGTCGACAACTTCATCGCGAAGCTCCAGCGGATTCGACTGGGCCTTGTTTCTCCTTAGATTCAAGGACTCCACCAGGACGGAGAAGCCCATCGCGAAGTAGATATAGCCCTTGGGAATGTGGTGGTCGAGACCATCGGCGATCAGGGCCACACCGATCAACAGTAGAAAGCTCAAAGCCAGCATTTTTACAGTCGGGTGATCCTCTACAAAATCGCCCACTGGACCGGCGAAGAGCATCATGACGCCGACCGCCAGAATCACCGCGATTACCATAATCGAGATTTGTTGGGCCATGCCGACGGCAGTAATGACTGAGTCGAACGAAAAGACAATGTCCAGAAGGACGATTTGGACGATGACGCTCCTAAAGCTCGGAGCTGCCTGGATGGAGAAGTCGCTCTCCTGGCCTTCGAGTTTTTGGTGGATTTCGTGAGTTCCCTTGGCGAGAAGGAAAAGCCCACCGAACAGAAGGATCATGTCCCGGCCCGAGATCTCATTACCGAGTACCTCAAAGAGCGGAGTAGTGAGACGGATGATCCAGGCCAGGCAGAAGAGGAGAGCGACGCGCATGAGCATCGCAGCGGCGAGACCGACTCTGCGGGCGGCATTCTGTTGCTCTCGCGGCAGCTTGCCGGCCAAGATTGAAATGAATACTATGTTGTCGATTCCCAGGACGAGTTCCAGCATCGTGAGCGTCACGAGTGCGATCCAAGCTTGCGGGTCAGCAATCCATTCCATGTTTTATTTTCCTTTGATAGGTGCCGGCGCCGAGGGTTCTCGTCGCAAACGATTCCGGAAAGATCAACTACTCCCGACCACCTGTCGCTGATCTCCGACACGGCGAGTAACGCCGGCAGAGTCGAGGTACTCCAGTATGGGTATTGCCCATTTACGAGAGAGATTGTAGCGAGTTTTGAATTCGCCGACGGTGAAGGGCTTGGTCTCCCCCCCTTGCAAGTCGGTTCGGATTTCTTGGATTGCAGATGCAGCGATAAACAAGTCACCGGGTAGGCGGAGAAGCCGGCCGGTCTCTAGGAGGTATTTCATAATTCCCATGGCGATTTGTGGTTTCGCAGTGAGGGTCTGTTGGACTTCGCTGGGCGAGGGAGGCTTCAGCCCGGCGGCTTCGTAACAGCGCAAGATCTTGATCGACAAGGCGGACTCCCGATCGCTCAGTTCAACCCTCCAGTCGGGTAATTTGACGAGATCTCCCTCGACCGCTAGAACCTTTTGCCTGGCGAGCCACTGTAGGTACGTCCCAGCGAGTTCGGACGCCCTCCCGGGCAGTATCCTCTTTACTGCTTCGGCCTTCGGCATTCCCTGGGACAGCCGATGACGCTGGGAATACCGCTGCAATTCCTCGGAGGCACGCTGCGCGACTCTCTTGAAGGCTTCGAGCGTGAGCCAGCGCTCGCCATGCCCTTGACCTCGAGGGACGAATAGCAGCCTTTGATTGTGTACCAGAATTTGAAGCTTCCTTTTGACGGGGGCCGCCGGGAGGCCGAGGCGAGAGGCGATGACCTGTACGTCCATCCCGGCTTCGCCACCTTCACTTACCCACAGGACCAGCTGATGGTCGAGATCAGAATCGAAAGCTTCGATAGCCTTCTCGAGATACATACCCTTTCGCCTAATCCAGGAAGGGTCTGAGATTCGGCCTCCGCCTAGGGTTGCAGATGGTGAAGGCCTCCTAATAATAAAGCGGTCCCCTCTCGCAGCCACGATGGGTCGGGCCAGACGAATTTCTACCAGACCCGTCGAGCCGGGGTTGATGACTTGGCCGGAAAGAGGTCTGAGGCGTCCGATCGTTTCGCCGGAGTAGTGGTGGAACCGGATGGTTGTTGTTCCGGAAATTCTTCTTGGAGCGTTCGAAAGAAGTTGAAAATGCCCGACGAGCGAAGTCGTCTCTCGAAAAATGTTTGGAGCAGTCAGATGCATTCCCCGCGCAATGTCATGGAGCGATACGTTACTTAGCTGTAAGGCGGCGCGTTCTCCCACAATCGTCTGGTCACGAGATTCGCCATGAACTTGAATGCTCCGGACCTTGGGCATGAACCTTCCCGGTTGAAGTGCCAGCGAATCACCGACTCGAATGGTTCCGCCCAACATGGTGCCGGTCACAATGGAGCCAAGACCCTTGAGGTGAAAGGCTCGGTCGATCGGCAGCCGAGCCGGAAGGGAGCTGCCACTGTTCTCGGGGAGTCGGCTCGCCAAATCGACAAGACTCCTC
>JAZFTL010000443.1:0-2912 GCA_036446675.1 Thermoanaerobaculia bacterium | reverse complement strand
GTTGCCGGCGTCTGTAGCATGGTCGGTGAGACACCTAAACGACGGCTATACACGTAGACGCTAATAGGACGAGTTCTGCGGACGCGGGTTCGACTCCCGCCGCCTCCACCATAGTTTCTTTACCAACCCCGGCAACTTCTGGCCGGGTTCAGGTTTTGGACGGCGGTTCGAATGCCGCCGCGATCGACTCGTTGTAAGGGGCCCGAAGAACCCCGACATCGGTGATGATGGCCGCGATGAGGTCGTTGGGGGTGACGTCGAAAGCAAAATTGGCTGCTGCTGCATTGGCTGGAGCTATTTCCATATCGAGTACGGTGACGACCTCGGCGGGATCGCGCTCTTCGATGGGAATAGAGGCGCCGGTGGGAGATTGGCGATCGATGGTCGAAAGAGGTGCTGCCACATAGAAAGGAACGTTGTGTCGATCGGCGAGGACGGCGACTGTATAGGTGCCGATCTTATTTGCGGTGTCGCCGTTGGCCGCGATGCGATCTGCCCCGACGACGACGCGATCGACCAAGCCTTGGGAGAAGAGAGAACCGGCGCTCGAGTCGGTGACGAGTTTGAAGGGAATCTCGAGTCGCTGGAGCTCCCAACTCGTCAGTCGGGCACCTTGCAAGAGTGGACGGGTCTCGTCGACCCAGACGAGGGAGACTTTTCCTGCTTCAAAGCTCGACTGAATGACGCCAATCGCGGTTCCATAACCTCCAGTTGCGAGAGCCCCTGCATTACAGTGGGTAAGGACACGGTCATCGGCTGTGAAGAGTTCGGCACCAAATGCTCCGATGCTCATGCAAGAGGCGATATCTTCAGCGTGCACGCGACGCGCCCATTCGAGCATTGCGCTGATGATGGTTTCCCGGCTCTGGCCGGCCAGCGTGGTGAACAGCTCTCTGCCTTGATCAATCGCCCACATGAGATTGACTGCAGTCGGTCGCGTTGACCCCAAGAGGTCTGCGACCTCTTTGAGGCGTTCTCCAAGGTCCTGGCCATCTGTCCCGGTCTTCAGCCCAACCACCAGGCCGTAAGCGGCCGTTATTCCGATCGCGGGTGCGCCTCGTACCGAGAGTCGGCGGATAGCTGCGGCGATAATCTCTGGTGACGAACAGTCGATCCAGGCTTCTTCTCGCGGCAGCAACGTTTGATCGAGAAGCTGAAGGCCGTCAGACTTCCAGCGAATGGGGGAAAAGGTTGTCGAAGTCAGAGTCATGGGTGAAGGTGTCTCCAAGTTGTCAGGCTCGATCTTATCGCTTGGGTTCGATCTTGAGGAATGGTTCGACCGGCCAGACTGTTAGAATCACCATGAATCGCAGTTCGCAAGAGCACTGTTTTTAAGTTCAACGCTACAGGAGTTGTCGAAGGGGAGGATTCCGTGAAGGGCGATCCAAAGAATCTTGGTTTTTCCACTCGAGCTATTCATAGTGGGCAGTCACCCGACCCCACGACCGGCGCAGTGACGGTACCTATCTATCAGACCTCGACCTATGTGCATGACGAATTGGGCAAGCACAAAGGGTTCGAATATGCCCGGGTGCAGAATCCGACCCGAAGTGCTCTAGAAGAGAATGTAGCAGCGTTAGAGGGCGGTCGCAGCGGTCACGCCTTCGCCTCCGGGATGGCCGCCATATCAGCCCTCATGACTCTGGTCAGATCCGGCGAACATGTCGTCGTCTCGCGCAATGTGTATGGTGGAACCTTTCGATTCTTTACTCAGATTCTCGATCGTTACGATTTGAGTTTTTCTTGGGTCGACTCAACAGATTTGGCAAACGTAGAAGCGGCAATGACCGCCAAGACCCGGCTGGTTCTCATCGAAACTCCCACCAACCCGATGATGGAGATCACTGACTTGAGAGGCGCCGCCGGAATTGCCCACAGTCATGATGCCCTGTTGGTGGTCGATAACACTTTCATGTCTCCTTATTTTCAAAGACCACTCGAGCTTGGTGCCGATATCGTGGTGCACTCGACGACCAAATTCATCAATGGCCACAGTGACTCCATCGGTGGAGTGTTGATTGCATCTCGCCGGCAGGATTCGGAATGGTTTGAGTTCGTCCAAAAGTCGTCCGGTGGAATACTCTCACCGTTCGATTGTTTTCTCGTGCTTCGAGGAATCAAGACACTTGCCGTAAGGATGGAAAAGCATGAATCGAACGGCCGGGCGATCGCGGCACTCCTCGAGCAGCATCCGAAGGTTCAGAGGGTTCTCTATCCGGGCCTCGCGGATCATCCCGGCCACGAGATTCAACGCCGGCAAGCCTCAGGATTCGGAGCTCTGATTACCTTCGACCTCGGCGACTTCGCTACCGCCAAGAGGCTGCTCGACAGCGTCGAGGTGATGAGCCTGGCAGAGAGTCTCGGCGGAGTAGAAACACTGATCTCTCATCCTGCGTCGATGACCCATGCTTCAGTTCCATCGGAAGAGCGCAAGAAATTGGGGATTAGCCCCGGAATGGTGCGAGTGTCGGTCGGTATCGAAGACTTAGAAGACCTATCCGCCGACCTTGAACAGGCATTGGAAGAAGTCTAGGGAAAGTAACCGAGAGCTTCGAGCTGTTCTCGGGTGTCTCGATCTTGAGTTGGGTCGGTGTCTGCTCCAAGTAGAAAGTGTTGCCGAAGATCGGCTTGCGCGTTCATTCGGTTGCTGAATTTGCGTTTCAGTCCGGCGAATCGTTCCGGTTGAGAGCTCGCCAGATTCGTCAACTCTTCAGGGTCATCCGGCAAGAAGTAGAGTTGATCTTCGCCGCGGTTCTTGAGATGGAAGATTGCCTTCCAGCCGGCCTCATCGACGGCGGCCAGCCGCAACTGTTGCGAGAAGCGTGATCGAGTCGGAGGTAGCTTCTGTTGATTCAGTAAAGCGGGCAGCAAGTCCATTCCTTGGAATTCGTATGGAGGCTCGATACCCAGCA
>JAZFTL010000442.1:0-3934 GCA_036446675.1 Thermoanaerobaculia bacterium | reverse complement strand
GCTGCGCGCCTTCATCAGGACGACGATCCCCGAGAGATCATTGTCTTCGAACCGGTAGACCTCCAGGACGGATTTGCGGGCAGCTTCCTCCATCTCCCGGAGGAGCTTCACCGAGTCGTCGGTGGGAGCCTTGTGCTCGTGAATTGTCTGCGGGTACGACGGCGCGACAGTGGTGTGGCTGAAGTGGTTTGTTGTTTTGAAAAGGCCCATAGAGGCACCCTCGCAGGGGATCTCCTCATTGTCTATGGACTATCTGAGGGCCTTCGGTATGGTGACTGGATGGCTAACGAGATGGTCAAGCTCACCCAAGACGATATTTTGCGCATTTTCAATGCAAGAGAGCCGACGGATGAGGAGTGGGAACCGATCGCCAATGCGATAGCGGCGCGTATCGCGGACGAGATTGATCAGCAATTCAAGGACGAGGTTGACGAGATGATCCAAAGACCAAAACCGATGATGCCTCTGACAGGACAAAAACATGTGACCCTGCTAAGGGACGCTATTCGTGTCTGCGAGGCCAAGGGCCAGGACACGAGCGACCTACGCGAGGATCTCGCCTACCTGGAGGACAAGTACAGGGGCCAGCCCCGCGAGGGGTGAGGATTCGACGTGGAGATAAGGAAGAAACGAGGATAAACAGTGGCTAACGAAGACGATATCACCTTGCCTGTGCAGGCGAATTATCCAACGGAGTGGCGCAACGCGGACAAGATTGAGGGCTGGTACAAGATGAGCCTGTTCGGCGGCATTGTAGACAGGCAGCAAGTTTCACCTGACGAATGGCCGAGGGTACAGAGAGCAACCCTGGGCTACATCATCCGGTCGTTATCTCGCGCTCGGATCCCAGATCCTGTGCTGGTACAGGAGACGCTGATGGGGATAAAGCCTGTCCCGCAATGCGGCTGGATCGATTGCTTCATGAATGACGATGGCGATCACGTCCACTAAAGGCTGTTGGCGGAAGACGGGAGAGTCGAACTCGGACCTTACGGCCAACTGGCGTTCAAAACCAGCGTCGCGCCACCACGACCTCGTCTTCCATCAGGCGGCCCCAAACCGCAGCAAGGGGACCCATTAACGACTTCGGGCATTGCCCGAGGGATTTCTCCGCCTGCGAGCCGTCGCGAACCTAAGTTTCTAAACTGCCAGCCCAGTATAGAAAATCTCTCCATGCGTCGGGGATTGAGGCCCTGCTTACCCGGATTGCGATGGCTGGAATCCACTTCGGCTGCGTCGGCTTTGAACGGAGCCGCATCTTCGCTTCTCGCGGAGTGCGGTCGCGCTTCTTGCTGTTGCAGTCGTAGCAGCAGGTGACGATGTTGTTCCACTTCGTCTTGCCACCTCGTGACTTTGGGAGCACGTGGTCGTAGGTGAGGTTGGCAATCTTCTCCTTCTTCCCGCAGTACTGGCACTTGTACCCGTCCCGCGCGTAGATGTTGATCCTGCTGAACTTCACCGGCTTCTTCACGCGCCTAAACGCGTTGATCAGCCGGACGACCGCGGGCACTTTCAGCACGATGGTCGCACTCCTGATGAAGCTGTCGAACTCTTCGACGATTTCGACTTTGCCAAGGGAGATCATCGTGATCGCCCTCTGCCAGGAGACGACGCGTACAGGCTCGTACCCCTGGGACAGCACTAATGTTCTTTCGTTCGTTGCCATGGTGTCGCCTCCTTTCTTGAGTTGATGTTTGCTAGCTTGGTAGGGAAGGTCGGAGTCGAACCGACAGACAGTCTGGTTTGAGCAGACTAGGTATTCCAATTCCCGTCACTTCCCCTTGTTTCGTTTTTTCTTTCTCCAGGCAGCGACTTTACACCTGTTTGCCTCTCTGCATCGGGAGCAGCGACAGCCATGCCCGCTGTAACGCCAAGGATTCCCGTGCGGCGGCAATTGCGACAGCGACGTCTTCCTTTTGTGGCACTCGTTGCACAGGACTTGGCATTTACTCAGCTCCTCTTCTCTTCTCCTGCTTGACCATGACCAGACCCTGTGATCTATTTTCTTGGCGGGATTGATATGGTCTACCTCTAAAAAATCGCTGCCTCCGCACTGTACACATTGCCCATTTTCTTGGAGCCATTTCTTTCTCCGTCTCTGCAGATACTGTCGCTGATACTCACGCTGCCTATCGGGGTCTTTGTAAGGCATAGATCAGGTCTAGCATGTAACTGCCGAACAATATAACCCTGGATTTTAGGCGCACGCGGTCGGGGTCGAACCGACAACCTCCCGACTGCTTACGCCGGTCGCTCTACCATTGGAGCTACGCGAGCTAACGCAAACGTTTGCGCCAGTCAGGCGGCGCGAATACTCGGCGCAATTTCTCGCCAAGCTCGCGCACACCGGGAGCCGCCTCTTTCAGGAGCTGTTCAATGGTCTCCTTTGTGAGCTTCTCCTCGGACATGGGCTTAGTAGGCCCCTCTTTGATGCCATTGTCAACCGGTGCACAGGTGACGAATCGAACGTCACTTCTCCCGATCCGAAGAACGAGCCACATCTTCTATCAATGCTTCTGTGCATGGTGCGGAGGGGCAGATTTGAACTACCGACTTCCAGCTTTCACCGGCACTCTTCCTGGCCCCGAAAGGCTCTCTGAGTTACCTCCGCGTTCGCGGAGCGGGCGGGAATTGAACCACGCGATCTCCCTTGTCCGAAGACTTGGGCGCTCTACCACTGAGCCACCGCTCCATGTGTCACTTGATCAGAGGTAGTTGGGACACCTCCTTTCGGACGATGGATCGGTCGCATGGTGCGATGCCGATGGCCATGAGCTGCCCATCCCAATCAGGTTCGCGGATGGCAGCGTGGGGAATGTTTTGCGAGATCAGCCGCTGTTCGAGGGCCAGGAGCTGGAGTTCGCTCTTGGCGGCGAGGGCGATGGCGTAGGTCCCAGAGGACAGGTCGCCAGGGCTGCTCTCTCCGGCAGCATGAATAAGCTGAGCAAACATTACCCCTGTGGGCAGGTCTGCTCTCACTACACAGTAGTGGGTCAGTGGACTTGCGGGACCATTGATCGCCCGCGGGACTCTCTGACTACCAAGCTCGGTTCATGAGTTCAAGCTACGTCGAGAATTCGCGCCTGTCAACCCTTCGCGCCGAACGACATGCTGATTTTTGGATTGTCGCCTTCTTCTGAGATGGCGTGAGCGAGGCAGAGGCTGGCGTCAACGTTGAAGGTTTCGTCCAGCATTTTCCCTGCGACACGGATTTTGCCAGCGATTTTTTGTCGCTTCACGGCGGGCATGAAGCACTCGTACATCTGGCAGAAGTGGTTGGCGGACTCCTTCACGCGGGTGGCGTATTTGTTGAGCGCCTCCCATTTTGCCTTGGAGTGTTTCGCGTCATCGAGAGCGCTGTGCTCGGTGCCGACTTGCTCGGGGAGCTGCGGTTCGCCTAGCTGCTTCCACCACTGCTTGGTGTCCATGGAGTTGAAGGGGAACTTCTTGGGCTTGTCGATCATCTTGCCGAAGAGCTGGCTGAAGACGACCCAGTCGTAGGCGCCGTAGTCGGCCCAGAGTTCGGGTTCCTTGTCGCCCGCGAAGAACTCCAGCACCTTGTGCTTGATTTGCTCTTTGGACATCCACCGCTTGTCGGTGCGCGGCGGCAGATGGGGGAGCACGTTTTCTTTCACCCAGTCGTTCGGCCGATCCGGATCGAAATCGGTGCTGATACAGAGTAGCTCGCGGCCGTCTTCACAGATGATCCCGATGCTGATCAGGATGATCGTTTCGCCGTCTTCGTCGAACTCGGTGTCGTACCAGTATCTCATCGTTTTCTCCTGGAATTCTTGAGGTGATTCATCTTCTCCCACCATGCCCAAAACCGGGGCGGGTGTCAAATCACTGAAGACCAGGCGCATTGTTGCCAAAGTTACCGCTGCGATTGACCACCTTGGGCTTCTTGTCGCCAGTGTCCTTCTCGAGATCGAGC
>JAZFTL010000441.1:0-4675 GCA_036446675.1 Thermoanaerobaculia bacterium | reverse complement strand
GCCAGCGCAACACGCCCGGCTGCCCACCGCGAAGAAAGCCGAAATCCACGCTGGTGGTACCTCGCCATCGTTATCGGCCTGGCAACTCTGAGCAGCTCCCTCTGGCTGACGCGAAATTCTAGCCAGACCGGCGGCGAGGCGCCCGCTCGCACCTCCGGAGGGGGTCCCGAACCCCACCTCCCATCGATCGCAGTTCTTCCCTTCGTCGACATGAGCCCTCAAAGGGACCAAGAGCATTTCTCAGATGGGCTCACCGAGGAGCTGCTCACGACGCTCGCAAAGAATAGGAATCTGCGAGTCGTGGGTCGCACCTCATCGTTCGCGTTCAAGGGTCAATCTCCCGAAATCTCCGAAGTCGGGGCGAAACTGAATGTTGAGACAGTCCTCGAAGGCAGTGTTCGGCAGGTCGGGAACCGCGCCAGAATTACGACACAGCTCATCAAGGTCGACGACGGTTTCCAGCTCTGGTCGGAGACTTTTGATCGCGAGCTGAACGATATCTTCGCCGTGCAAGAAGAGATCGCCAAGGCGGTGGCAGCCGCTCTCAAGGTGCGCCTCGCGCCGGGAAATAGTGCTCCCGAGGCGATTCAAACAGTGCTTCCAGAAGCCTATACAGCCTATCTTCAAGGCCGCCATTTCAGCGAAAAGACCGGTGAGAGTTTTCTCGAAACAGCTGTTCGCTATTTTGAGCAGGCGCTCTCCTTGGCCCCTGACTACGCTCCTGCCTGGGTGGGACTGGCCGATGTTCGATCAGAGCAGGCTGGACTCGGCTACCTCCCGGTGGAAGAGGCTTACCGAAAGTCACGCCAAGCAGCTGAGCGTGCCCTGGAACTCGATCCCACGCTCGCCAGCGCGCACATCTCGTTAGGAGAAATCAAGCTCCGCTTCGATTGGGATTGGGAAGGGGCGGATCTAGAGTTTCAGCGGGCGCTGGCGCTCGAACCCGGCAATGCCGAAGTACTCCTTGGGGCCTCCCGGCTAGCCAGGACCCGCGGACGCTTGATCGAAGCTCTCGTGTTGGCTCGCAAAAGCTCCGATCTCGATCCGCTCAATGTACGCGGCCATCATACCCACGGACTTCATGCGTGGTATGCCAACCAGTTGGACGAGGCCGTGATCGCCTTTGAGAGAGCGCTCGAACTCGACCCCGACAAGCCTAGAACTCGTTCTTTCCTGGGACGCGTCTACATCGCGCAGTCACGACCCGTCGAGGCGCGAGAGGCGATGGAGCGAGAGACCCACCCGGCCTTTCAACTTATCGGCCAGGTGCTGCTCGAGACCGCCCTGGACAATCAACAGGAGGGAGATGCCGCGCTCGCCAAATTGCTCGAACAGTGGGGAGATCAGGCCGCCTTTCAAATCGCCGAAGTGTACGGCTTCAGAGGCGAGCGGGATAACGCCTTCGAGTGGCTCGAAAAGGCCTACGCGCAGCGCGATTCCGGCCTCACTTGGATTCACGGTGATCCGCTCCTGCGCAGCTTGACTGCGGACCCGCGCTGGGATGAATTCCTCGAGAAGATGCGCCTCTAACGCCCCCGCTATGAAAACAGTCACTCGATGATCGGTCGAACTCTCAGTCACCACAAGATCACCGCCAAGCTGGGTGCGGGCGGTATGGGAGAGGTGTACGCCGCTAGCGACACCGAACTCGGTCGCCAGGTGGCGCTCAAGGTACTGCCTCATTAGGTTCCATTAGCTGCGTTCCCGCATCTTCTACCGCTTACCCGGGCATGTCGATTTAGGGAACAGTTGGTCGATCTAGGGAACCCGTGGTCGAGTTAGGGAACAGGCGGCGAGGCCGCGGCCGCTCACCACTTCATCCCGATTGTGCGAAAACTCCTCTGATAGAGTCGGATCTTGACTTTTCACTAGCGGAGGCGTGATGGCCCCTGATTCTGTAAACCTTGAATCGGACCGGCAGGTTGCGAATGGCGAGAAAAAGTCATTGGCCACCCGCCGAATTTCATGGCGCGAGGCTCGCGCACCTAGGTCCATGGTGTTGAAGTTGGCTGCCTGTTTGGGAATCGTTGCTCTATCCATGAGCCCCCTGGCCCTGTTCGCATCCGGCGACAGGGCGGAAGCTCCCCTACTCGAGAACATCGGCACCTACTCTCGTCGCCTGCTCTCCTGCTCAGAGGAGGCTCGGCCGTTCTTCGACCAAGGACTACGCCTGACCTACGGCTTCTATTTCCCGGAGGCCCTGGCATCGTTCCGGGAAGCGGCAAGGCTCGATCCGGAGTGTGCAATGGCACATTGGGGCGCCGCACTAGCCATCGGCCCCAACCCGAACAGTCGCTATACCCAATTTCGCGACGATCCGGAACAAGCGGGGCTCGAGGCCATCCGCCGCGCCCGGAAACTGAGCGAGTATGCCTCCGAGAAAGAACGGGCTTTTATCGAGGCGCTCTGGAAGCAATACGACGAAACCGTAGTAGACCGCCGCACTCGGGACGAGAACTATGCCGAGGCGATGAAAGGTCTCTTCGCACGCTTCCCGGACGATCCTGAGGCGGGTACTTTCTACGCCGCAGCGTTGATGGTTCTATCACCTTGGGATTACTTCTGGCCTGACGGAACTCCCCGCCCTGGAATCTCCGACGCCGGCCGCACCCTGGAAGAAGTGATGGAGAAACACCCTGACCACCCGGGCGCAATTCACTACTACATTCACCTAGTCGAGAATTCTCAACAACCGGAGCGGGCTCTCGCGCCGGCAGACAGACTGGAAGCGCTGATGCCTCAGGCCGGTCACATCGTCCACATGCCATCCCATATTTATGTCCGGACTGGACAGTACGCAAAAGCCATTGCCAGCAATCGGAGATCGCTTGCCGCAGACGAAGTGGTGGTGAAGGCCTGGGGCGAGCATCCCCTTCCTATTGAAACTACCACTTATCCGTTATCGGCCACGCGGCACCCGGTGCACGCCCATGACTTTCTCCACATGGTAGCGGTCCTGCAAGGCAACTACGCCGAGGCCCTGCAAACGGCCCAGGTGGTAATGAACATCGTGCGCGACAGCCTGGAGGAGAATGGCTCGGCTCAAAGACGGTTTATTCGACTTTGGCTCACGCAGAAGCGATTCCAGAAGTGGCCGGACATTCTGACCACGAAATCTCCAGAGACCGGGCAACCGTTTGTTGATGGGATGTGGCATTACGTGCGGGGCACGGCCCTGGCCGCCACCGGAGATCTCGACGCGGCCAGAGGTGAGTTGGCCCTCACACGAGAGGCAATGCGGGAAGAAGGGATGAACAATTTGCGTACCCGGCGCTCGTCCGCCAAGACGATCCTGACCCTGGCGAGCCACGTACTGGCCGGGGAAATCGCTGCCCAGGGTGGGAGAATCCGAGCCGCGTTGTCGCACCTCGAAACAGCCGTGCGCCTGGAAGATCACCTGAAGTATGTCGAGCCACCCGATTGGGGGCATCCGGTAAGGCACACCCTGGGTCGGGTGCTCATGGAGGCCGGGCGCTTTGCCGAAGCCGAGACGGTTTACTGGGAAGACCTTCGGCGCTACCCCGAAAACGGCTGGGCTCTTCACGGACTGTGGAAGAGTCTAGTTGCCCAAGAGAAACCAGACCGAGCCGCCGCGGTGGAACAGCGATTTCGAAAGGCATGGACCCACGCGGATTCCACGCTGTGCACCAGCGGTGGGTTCTGATCCTAACTCTACACCTGCACCGACCTAATACAAGGCAGCACTTCAAACGCCACTGTTTTCTCTGTCAACCGACCGGTCCCAGTTACCGGTCCAACCAAGCCAGGGTCTCCTTGATCATCTCCGTTCTCGGCACGGAGTGCCCGCCGGGGTACCGAATCCATTTCTTGTGCTCGTCGGGAGTACCGAGCATTTCGAACATCGGTCGCTGTGAGGTCTCGACCGGAAAATAGAAGTCGAGTTCACCGTTCAGCATCAGGGTTGGCTGGGTCACACGAGTCACATAGTTGATCTGGTCCGCCTCGGGCAGAGCCCGTTGGAAGAAGAAGCCGGCGACATAGAGGATGACTGCCTCGAAGCGCTTTTCCACCGCCGGCATGATGGCCCCCATCGCAGCACCCCAGCTCAAGCCATAGTAGGCAAGCCGGTCGGCGTCGATGTCCTCCCTGGTTTCGAGATAGTCGAGCGAGCGGCCCAAGTCCTTGCCCCACGCCACGACGTGATCCTTATAGGCAGCGGTCTCCTCCGGATAGTCGGTAGTAAGCTCGCCGCCTCGCTCGTAGGTGCCTTTGTAGATCGGAAAGAGTACAGCGCGACCGCCCTTGAGCAGGAATTCCACCCGATTGAGCCGGAGGGCTGTGCTGGAACGCCGGTGAATAGCTCCCGAACCCGGGAAGAGGACCACGGTCTGGTACGGTGGCGCTCCTTTGCTCGGCAAGAAGAGGTAGGCTAGCATCCGTTCCCCGCCATAGGCCGCGTCGAAAGAAATTTTCTGACGTCGGCCGCCAGGTACTTCATCTACTGACTCAATCGCTGCATTGAGTGGTGTCCGATCGTAGGCGAACAGGCGAAGATAGTGAGAAAAGACCTCATCGGATACAGGAATTTCAGTTGAAAAATCGCGGAACGGCAGCTCAACGTTACGAGTCAACTCGGCACGGTTCGCCTCATCCTCGAGGTAGCGGATGCAGCGAAAACCGTTGATCGACGAGCGGTCGAATACTGATTGCGCGA
>JAZFTL010000440.1:0-3881 GCA_036446675.1 Thermoanaerobaculia bacterium | reverse complement strand
TGGTCTACAACGGCCTCTGGTTCAGCCCGGAGAGAGAAGCCTTGCAGTCGCTCATGGATAGCATTCAGCAGCGGGTGAACGGCGAGGCGCGTCTCAAACTCTACAAGGGCGGCGTCTGGATCGAAGGCCGTCGCTCCGGTTCTCACACCCTCTATGACGAGTCGATTGCCACTTTCGAGGCGGACGACGTCTATGATCAATCTGATGCCACCGGTTTCATACGTTTGCGAGCTCTGCGCCTGCGAATCCTCGCAGAGAAGCGCATAGCGGAGGGTGAATGAGTCGACTCCGGGGACGCTTTACAGAGCCGGTGGCGGACGAGATGCAGCGCTTTTCCTCGTCGATGAGAGTTGATCTCGAGATGCTTCACGAGGAGATCCAGGCCTCGACGGCTCACGCTCAGATGCTCGGAAAAGTCGGCCTCATCTCCGCAGCGGAGACGGTGCAAATCGTTTCCGGGTTGGAAAGAGTTCATCAGGAATTGAAAGACGGTTCGTATGAGCCGGCGGAAAGTCTCGAAGATATTCACATGGCGGTCGAGTCGCGTTTGATGGAGATTTTGGGTGCCGTAGGAGGAAAGCTCCACACAGCTCGATCGAGAAACGATCAAGTCGCAACCGCTGTTCGGCTCTGGATGAAATCCAGAGTCTCGCGTCTGGTCGGTGATCTCGACGAGCTCATCGGCGAGCTGCTGGCCAGAATCCGCCAGGACGGTCGAACCTTGATGCCGGGCTACACTCACTTGCAGCGGGGCCAGCCGATTCTTTTGGGGCACCACCTCTTGGCTCATGTTTGGCCTTTAACCCGCGACCGGGCGCGACTCGGGGACGCCTACTCCAGGCTCGATCGATGTCCGCTGGGTGGGTGCGCGATGGCCGGGACCACTCTTCCCATCGATCGCGAGTTCACGGCGAATAGTTTGGGTTTTGTCGGACCGGTGGAGAATGCACTGGACGCTGTTGCTGCACGCGATCATGAGCTGGAAGTGATGGCCACCTGTGCAATCTCGATGACCCATCTGTCACGTATGGCAGAGGAGATCGTGTTGTGGTCCTCAGCGGAATTCGATTTCGTCGAGGTTGGCGAGGGGTATTCAACCGGTTCGAGCATCATGCCGCAAAAACGCAACCCCGATGCCGCTGAGTTGATCCGCGGCAAGGCGAGTCGTGTGCAGGGGAATCTCAGTAGTGCTTTGGGTCTCGTCAAGGGGCTTCCCCTGGCTTACAATCGCGACTTACAGGAGACCAAGGAACTGCTGTTTTCGACAGTCATGATCACTATTTCAAGTGTGCGAATCATGGCGGGAATGTGGCACTCGCTCACCATCCATCGCGATCGATTTACCGAAGAGATGCGCGCTGACTTTTCATTGGCCACAGAATTGGCCGATGCCCTAGTTCTTTGCGGTACGCCGTTCCGCGAAGCACATCAGGCGGTTGCAGGGCTCGTCAGAGACTTGGAGGCCGCTGGACGTGATCTCTCAGCATTGACCATCGAGGAACTCAGAACAGTGCATCCGGATTTTCAGCCGGAAGTCCTGGGGTGGCTCGATCCCTGGGTTGCGATTGAACGTCGCAGCTCGCTTGGCGGGACTGCATGGTCTGAAATCGAGCGCCAGGTTGAAATGTTGGAAACAAGAATGGCGGAGACTGAATCTCGGTCCGCGAGTGACAGGTTACCTTGATCTTGACCGCGCATGTGTTATCGTTTGCGTAATGCAATCCCACACCCGAAGCATCGCCCTTTCCCACCGAGTTTGAGCGATCTACTTTCGAACCGTAGTGCATGAGGTATGCGTCGGCTAATGTAGCCGGGTTCCTCGGTATGACTCGAGACTTCGGATTCGCAATCTCCTGCTTGCTTGAAAAGCGCCTGAAGTGCCGACTGGGCGCGAGCCTCGAGGCGTGTGAGCCCGCGACGCCTCCCCATATCAACGGCCGATTGGAAACCATGCAGTGTTCTTCGAAAGGAGGGAACGATTAACAGGGAAGAGAAGGTCCGTACGAATCATCACATTCGCCGAAGTCCGGTCAGACTGATCGGAGCAGAGGGCGAGCAACTCGGGATAGTTCCCGTAGAAGAGGCGCGCCAGCAAGCCGAAGAGCTGGGTCTAGATCTGGTCGAAGTGGGCCCCACGGCCGATCCGCCGGTGGTCAAGATTCTAGACTGGGGCAAGCTCAAGTATGAAAAGGAGAAAAAGGCGCGCGAGTCGAGAAAAAAGACTCACGTCATTGAAGTCAAAGAGGTCAAGTATCGACCGAACATTGATGAGCACGACTTCGGCATCAAGACCGACCGCGCCATCCGATTCCTAAAACAGGGAAAGAAGGTGAAAGTCACCGTCTTTTTTCGCTATCGGCAGCTGCGGCGACCTGAGTTAGGAGTCGAGATCATGAACAAGGTTCAAGAGCTCACCGCTGACATAGGAACCGTCGAGGGGCGATCAAACCTCGAAGGCAGAAGGATGGTAATGGTGATCGCCCCAATCATGGAGCCTTAGCTTCCCGCCGAATCCAACCGGACAGGCTCCTAACGCAGGGTTACCTGTACCCGGCGATTGCGTCCTTTGAGCAGGATGTGAGTGGGGTAAATGCTCTCGATCGCCAGATCTCCGACGAATTCTCCAACTCCCACGACTCGACCATTTACCAGAGCGTAGGGCCCCGTTTCGGACCAAGCGATGCCGCCGAGTTCTACTCGAGTGCCGTCACTCAGAGTAAATTCTCTCACAAAGGTTTCCGTCGCCGGAGTGCTACCTGTAGCTCTGTTCTCGGGTTCGATATCGGACCCAGGCCGGTCGAGTGGGGGACCGGTTGGGGCCGGGCCTTCCAAGATTGAGGAGTTGCCGCCTAGTGCTTGCGGAGCAACTGAGTCGATATCATTCTCGGCCGCGCTGTCGCTCGCGATTGCGTCGAGACGCGAGCTCCGACCTGGTAGGGGATTGGTGAGATCACCGCTGAGTCCATCGGGTTGCTCTTGGTACGCCTTTTCGATTCCCTGGCCTCGGGCAACGGGGGAATACCGTGGAATGTCGGTCTCGAGGGCCCTTCTCTTGACCCCAAAGTAGAGAAGGGCGATCGCCGCTATCGCGAGGGCGAGTGTGACCATTCCGATCAGGAGCCAGTTGTGGTCAGCTTTCTCCTGGCCATACCGTGAGCGATAGAGGCTCTGCTCTGAGCTCAACACGTAGCCTTTCTTGGCGGCGTCTTGGCGGGCCGCCTCCAATCGGGCCCGTTTCAGCGCTTCATTGATCAGGCTCACCTGTACCGACCTTCCAAGTCGTTTATCGCCCGGCGCACGTGCTTGGCTTTCAGTTGATCAGTTCCCTCGACGAAGCCGCAGAGCAAGGTCTTGTCACACAGAGCGTTGATAAGACGGGGAATACCCTTGGAGTACTTGTAGATCCGGCGCAGGGCAGCCGGGTCGAAGCTGGGACTGGAATTCGCACCTGCGACCCTCAAGCGGTGGGCGATGTACTTGGTCGTTTCCGCGGCGGTCATTGGATTGAGATGGTAGCGCACGGTGATGCGTTGCCTCAGTTGTCGCAGCTGCTCCTGGTCGAGCATCTCTCTGAATTCCGGCTGGCCGATCATGACGATTTGCAACAACTTACGTTGGTCGGTCTCCAGGTTCGAGAGTAACCGAAGCTGTTCGAGAGCTTCCATACTTAGGTCCTGGGCCTCGTCGATTACCAGCACGGCGTCCAGATTTTGTTCGAGCTGGTCAAGCAGGAACCGATTGAAGGTCGCGAGCCAAGCGACGCGGTCGTTCCAACGAATCTCGAGATCGAATTCCCCCAAGATCGTGCGTAGAAGCTGCGTGCTGGTGAGAGTGGGATTGAGGATCAGAGCTGTCGTATACCTCGGTCCGAGGCGCTCCAG
>JAZFTL010000439.1:0-2677 GCA_036446675.1 Thermoanaerobaculia bacterium | reverse complement strand
ACGTTGAACCACCAGTCGACGTACTGCACTGTGATGCCATCGAGGTAATCGATCTCGGCGTCGCCAAATCGTTTGGCGAGCATTTCGATCTTGGCCTGTTTGTCATCTACCTGAAAGTTGATTTCTGGACTCTTCGCGTAGCGATTGAGCGGAGCGGTCAGTTCGGAAAGGGATTGGCCCTTGCCCCATAGCAAGTTGAGGACCTCGACGACTGCCAGCAGCGCACAGTCTGCATAGTAAGTGTCTCGAAAATAGTAGTGACCGGCTAATTCACCGCCGAAGATTCCCTGTTTCCTACGTAGGGTCGCCTTGATGAATGAGTGGCCGACACGTTCGCGAACGGGAATTCCGCCTGACTCGCGGATGTACTCAGCGACTGCCCGGGAAGAGCGGAGATCGAAGAGGACATGCTTGCCGGGTTCGTGAGATAGCAGCGCGCCGCCGATCAGGGCCGTCATCAGGTCGCTACCGACGGGTTCTCCTTTTTCATCGACAAATGCTGCGCGGTCGGCATCGCCGTCGAAAGAGATGCCAAGATCCGCTTCCGACGAGCGCACCAGAGCGGCAAGATCGACTAGGTTCTCGAGTTTGAGGGGATTGGCCTCATGGTTGGGAAAGCTGCCATCCAATTCGAAGTAGAGCGGAATCAGTTCAATGCCGGTCTGCTCCAGTAGATCTCGGTAGATCGCCCCCATACCGTTGGCAGCGTCGACGACCACCTTGAGCGGCCGCGCATCGGATGGTCGTTGCAGAAACGACAGCACGTGTGGGCCGTAGGAATCGATGATCGATCCAAGGGTGAGAGTACCCTGGGTAGCTGCCACCGGTAACTCGTGCGCCGCGATTTTCTGTTCCATCAGAGCGATGCCATAGTCGCCCGACACCGGTTGAGCATCGCGCTTGCTGAATTTCAAGCCGTTGTACTGCGCCGGATTGTGACTGGCCGTAACCTGCACCCCGCCTGCTGCTTTGAGATGGCCGACCGCGAAGTAGTTCATCGGTGTCGTGGCGAGACCGATGTCGAGAACATCGAGGCCGCCGTCTCGCAGCCCGTCGCAAAGCGCGCGGCTCAAAGGCTCGCTGTGAGGCCGCATATCCCGACTGACGACAACGGTATTGCCGGCGGAGCGATCCTCGGCGTCCAGCACATGTTGAAATGCGACGCCGATCTGGCGCACTATTTCTTCGTTGATTTCGGTCGGATAGATGCCGCGAACGTCGTATGCTTTGAATATGCCTGCCATTTCCGCCTCTTTCTCACGTTGGTGGAGTCAAGATAAATCGCACAGGGTTTGGGCCACGATCGTTAGGGCCGGCTCTTCTCGATGGCAAATGCGAAGCCCATGTCTTCAATGGTAGAAATTTCGAGACCCCCGTCGAGGTTCTCCTGACGCACCAATTCGACGGAGAGTGTCTCTCTTGCGATCCAGGCACGATGTGCGTCGAGAGCTTGCTCCAACTCTGTCGCAGCCCGATAACGCACTCGAATCCTATCGTCATAGTCGAGATCTGCCGTTTTTCGCGCCACTTGGATCCGATGCACGATCTCTCGGGCCCGGCTTTCGGCGACTAAGTCCGGAGTCAGAGTCGAGTCGAGGGCGACGAGCAGTTCGCGGTCGCCTTGAGTCGCGCTGCCTTCATGTTCGATGAGCCGCACTTCGACCTCTTCGGCTGAGAGTTCGATCTGCTCGCCATCGAGGTGGATCGAGATCGCGCCCTTTTGATCCAGCTCTGCAGCTAGGTGATCACCATCAGCACTATCGAGAGCCTGACGAACCGCTTTCATCTGTTGGCCGAATCGAGGGCCGCACTTTGGATAAAGAGGTCTGACCTCATGGTGAACGTAGGTTGAGCGGTCCGCAGCCCAAAAAACCTCCCGGACATTGAGTTCATCTCGGAGAATCTCAATTTGAGGCTCGACGACTTCTCGAAGTTTCAAATCTGTGGTGACGATGGTGACGGAGAGCAGCGGCTGACGAATTTTGAGACCGTGGGTATTACGCGCTGCATGGCCCAAGGAGACAATGCGTTGGGTTGCCTGCATGCCCTCTTCCAATTTCTCGTCGGTGCGATCGGTAGAGGGGTCGGGCCAATCCTCGAGATGAACGCTTTCAGCTGCCGTGTCCTGCACGCTCACTTCGAGGTGCTGATACAGGGTCTCCGCAAGAAATGGCGTAAATGGGGCAATCAACCGAGAGAGGGTTGTGAGGACTTCATACAGGGCCTGGTAGGCACTCTCCTTGTCATCTCGCGTTTCAGATGCCGCCGCCCAGAATCGATCACGGCTGCGACGGATGTACCAATTCGTCAGGTCGTCGACGAAGGACTCAATGCCCTGAGCCGCGTCGGTAGTTCGATAGCCTTCCAGGTGGTCCGTCGTCTCATCGATGAGACGATCGAGCCGCAAGAGAATCCAGCGATCAAGGGCGGGCCTTGAATGAAAACCCGGAGTGGTGCTGCCGGGTTTCCAGCCATCCAAATTGGCGTAGATGGTGAAGAAGGAGAGAGCATTCCAAAGGGGCAGGATGAGTGTCTGGGCGGCTTCGCGCACCAGCCGCGCCGAAAAGCGCGCACTGGCCTCTGGGTTATTGATGCAGAAGTACCACCGCAAAGCATCGGCGCCGGTCTCTGGGATCACCTCCATCGGGTCGATGACATTGCCGAGCCGCTTCGACAT
>JAZFTL010000438.1:0-4647 GCA_036446675.1 Thermoanaerobaculia bacterium | reverse complement strand
CCGGTCGATTCGAGACCGAGAATAATACCCAGTTGGCGGTCCATCTCTCGATTCGAATCGGCGCTCACTGAGGTAAGATTAAACACCAGTTGGCTACCCAAAATCTCTTTGGGCATATCATCGCTGAAGGTCAGAATGGAGTGTGCTTGCGCGAAGAGTTCATCCATCGCACCTTCACCCAGCATCGACACCGGCTGAATGATGGTGGCGCTGGCGGAGTCTACCCCGTAGGGCTCCAGCGCTTGGAGAATGAGCGCCAGCGCCACGACTCCAGGGTGGGGGCTAATGTGCACTGCACCCCTGGAGGCTATTTCGAGATTGGCGCCCGCGACGACCGGAATACCCTGCTCACTATCTTGAAATGGAGCATATCGGACACTCGTTCGGTGATTCGAGGCAGCGCCGAGAGTCTTGATATCGGTGCCCTCGGGAGAAGCGTCGAGGAGCAAATCGACTCCCTCCAGAGAATCAGCAGCTAAGAGTTGCACGAGTTCGGCAGAACCCCGAACCTGCGTCAGTGTACCGGCGAACTCTGAGTCCGTTGTCAACAGTCGGAGTTCATCCCACCACGATTCCTCGGTCTGCTGTAACTTCTCTTGAATTTCTTTGCCGACGAGGCTATTCGGATTCAGGAGGGCGATGGTAGTCAATGTTGGGCACCGCTCTTCGCTTCCGGTTCGGGCGGAGGAGTAATTCTCGCGGTCCGCCCCAGGCACCAGGCGAGAGGTGCGGAGAGCGTGTACACAAGGGCCAGGGTAAGAAAGAAGGCCGGCGGATGGTAGGCAACGACCAGCAGTACGAATGCCAACGGCAGAGCCGTTCTATAGCTCCAGCGTCGCTTGAAATCGATCTGTTTAAAGCTCGGGTATCGAAACGTCGATATCATCAGAACTGCGAGTCCTCCGAAGGCGACCAGGAGGACTAGTCGCGTCCAGAGCCGTTCCTCGGCTCCCGGTGCAAAATAAAGAAAGGAAGCAATCGAACATGCTGCAGCGGGAATTGGCAAGCCAACGAAGAACCGCTTATCTGCTACCCGGGTCTGAACGTTGAATCGGGCGAGGCGGGTGGAGGCACACACCAAGTAGAAAAGGGGGAGAATCCAACCCAATCTTCCGATCTCTTCTAAGCCCCACACATAGGCCAGCAAAGCCGGCGCCGCTCCAAATGTAAGGATATCAGCCAGGGAATCGAATTCGCGTCCGAATGCACTTTCAGTGTTGGTGAGCCGCGCTATTCTACCATCGAGGCCATCAATGACCCCGGCGACGAAAATTAGAATCGCAGCAGTTACGAAATCGCCTCGAAGGCCGCGCACAATCGCGTAAAAGCCCAGGATAATATTGCCGATAGTAAAAAGGCTCGGTAAAAGGTAGGTACCGCGACGAAGGCGCCCTCCAGCTTTGCTGTTTCGTTTACTCATGGCCCGTTCCGAGTTCTGCAACTACGGTATGTCCTTCCAACACTTTTTGGGTTGGGTGCACTCTAATCTCATAGGAGATAGGCAAATAGAGGTCGACTCTGGAGCCGAACTTGATGAGACCAATGAGTTGCCCTTTCTCGATTCGATCGCCTACCTTCAGAAAGCATACAACGCGCCGAGCCAAGAGGCCCGCGATTTGCTTTACGGCAAACAACTCACCGGCCGCGTTGCGGACTACGCTTAGGTGATGTTCGTTGATATCTCCCGCATCTTTGCGGAAGGCTGCGACCTTCTTTCCAGGAGTATGCTCGCTTGAGATAACCACTCCAGAATCGGGGGCGCGCTGCACGTGAACATTGAATACCGACAGAAAAGTCACGATGTGATGACACTTTCCAGATCCGAGAATCTCCAGGTTAACCTGGTTTACCTCTGTAATAGTGCCGTTTGCCGCAGCGAGTATGCTACCTTCGGATCGACTTCCAGGCGCACGAGAGGGAATGCGGAAAAACAACAGGAGCACTGCGGCCAGTACCAGGCATATCGCGAAGCCGAGTTTACTACCGAAAATCAGCAGTAGAATTCCGAAAAACGGCCATGGCAAGACGAATGGCCATGCTTCACTTGCGAACTTCACGTTTCGGGATTTGCCTCGGTCTCAGTTGGTTGGTTCGTTCTGGGCAGCAGGCACTGCTATGAGCCCGCTGCAGTGCTCTGTGCGGCTTGAAAAATAGCTTCCATCTGATCTTTTAGATGAAGTTTGGTGAGCTTGATTCGTTTCTCTTCTACTTCGTCTTGTCGGGAAAAAAAGTCTTTTCGGTTCAGGGCTTCCAGTCGCCTGTCATGATCTCGATGCGATTGGAATAGGCGACGATAATCGTCATTTGTAGCTGCGAGTTCCTGTCTTAAACTCTCTTCGAGAGTTGACATCAAAGCGGCCTCCTTCTCGGGTAGATAGCGTCAAAGCTAGAGCAGACGAAACTGATTCGATGATTTGAGCCTCGATCATATGGGTAGAGTAGGATAACGATCACCTTAGCACTGCCTATTTCGGCGTTCAAGCCTTGGAGTCCTGGGGTGCCTTTCTCTGCTCAGTGGCCGCGGCCTGCCGGCAATATAGGGGCTCAGTCAGAGTCTGAGGATTCCAGTCTGGCCCGGGCTCGCTCCAGTGGAGCAAAGCTACAGGCGCCAGAGAAGCGGGTTCAATCATCGTAGTACCCCTGCTCACGAACGGCCCGAGAGCATCGTGAACACCGTGGCCCACGATTACTGCGGGTGACATCTCTCCGATCGATTCGGGAGATAGGCAGCGCGGAGGTCCTAAAGAGTCACGGTGACCACCGATCTCAAACGACTCGACAAACCACTCTCCCCGCTGGGCATTCACCGCCGCAACGACAGTCCGATGTTGCTTCGGTGCTGCTGCGGCGAGAACCTCCAATGTCGACACCCCTTGCGCCGGAATATCCAGCGCCTGATGAAGCCCGTAGATCGTTCCCAGCCCGATCCGTATTCCGGTAAAGCTGCCGGGGCCGCGGAGGGCAACAAGGCCGTCAAGGTCATGCACTGTGGCCTTTGCCTGTGAGAGGGCGCGATCGATCATACGCAGAAGCTCACGCGACGAACGCTGCGTGCTTGCCGCTATGGAAGCGAGCAACTTGGTACCACACCTCACCGCTACGCCGACGATAGGAGAGCTTGTGTCGATCGCCAGGACCATGTGAACTTTTTCTTTCAAGGGAGTCGCTATACTCTATCGCAATGCCCGGTCCACCCAAGCTGACTCCAATGCTGCGACATTATCTCGAGGTCAAGGCGCAGTATCCAGACGCTATCTTGATCTATCGAATGGGAGATTTCTTCGAACTCTTCTTTGAGGATGCGGTTCTGGCCGCACCGATTCTCGAGGTGACTCTGACCGCCCGCCAGCGCGGCACGGCGAATGAGGCGCCGATGTGCGGCGTGCCGCATCACGCCCTCGGGCAATACCTCGCCAAACTGTTACGAGCCGGCCTAAAGGTGGCGATTTGTGATCAAGTCGAGGATCCCTCTAAGGCCAAGGGACTCGTCAAGAGAGAAGTGGTTCGCGTCGTTACGCCCGGTACGATCACCGATCCTCTGCTCCTCGAAGGGAAATCGAATCGCTTTCTAGCCGGAGTAGCCTGGAATGAGACTGATGGAGCTGGAGCGTTCCTCGATGTGACTACCGGAGATTTCTTTGTGCGACAGTGGGCGTCCAGTGAAGCGTTAATCAGGGACATGAATCTTTTCGATGCGGCAGAAATCGTCTTTGAGGAGTCGAGTCTAACGGAAGAGATACTTCGCTGGGCAGATCAGGGTCAAGTGTCGTTGACGCCTAGAGATTTTAGTCAGTGGTTCGATACTGGTAGAGCGGGAAAAGTACTTGAAGAGCACTTCGGAACCGCCACCTTGCGAGGCTTTGGCATTGGAGACACCAAGCTAGTCCTCAAAGCGGCTGCCGCGGTTTTGAGTTATGCCAAGGAAACTCAGCACAGCGACTTGGCGCACGTTCTGGCGATTTCTGAACGAGTAGACACGAACTCCTTGGTGCTGGATTCGACGACCCTGTCGAATTTGGAGGTGTTTAGAAATCTCCGCGACAAATCCGAAGCGAACACGCTATTGAGCGTGATTGACAGAACCGCTTCACCGTCTGGGGGCCGCTTATTGAAGGACTGGCTCCGCGAGCCGAGTCGCTCGAAGAGTGTGCTCGAGGCACGATACGACGCCGTAACGGTTCTCGTGGATGACACCATCCGACGCAACTCGATTCGACAACAGCTCGAATCGATCGGGGATATCGAGCGGCTGCTCTCACGGGCGGTCTTCAAGTCACTTAATCCGCGTGATGCGGCTGCGTTGCGAGAGGGCCTGGCCGGTGTTCCTGAACTACTTGGCCTGATCGTGAATTCCGAGGCCGAGCTCCTGTCGAACCTCGCGAGCACCGACCCATGCACCGAACTCTACTTACATCTGCAGGAGACCTTGATCGATCATCCGCCGATCGCGCGGCAGAGCGGTGGATTTATTACCTCCGGAGTGAACGAGGAGTTAGACCGTCTTCACTCTCTGGTGACCGAGAGTAAGGAGCACATTCTAGCGCTCGAGAATCGAGAGAAAGAGAGCACCGGAATTCGCAACCTCAAGGTGCGATTCAACAGAGTTTTTGGATATTACATCGAAATAAGTAGAGCCCGTCAGGACGC
>JAZFTL010000437.1:0-3005 GCA_036446675.1 Thermoanaerobaculia bacterium | reverse complement strand
GAGAGCGAATATGCCGCCGTGGTACCACCTGAGCAGCTCACCATAGGTATTGTCGTCGAAGAAACCCCGAGTCATTGTTCGTTCTCTCCGGGCGAGGTAGTCGCAGCTTGGGAGTCTCTCCGGGCGTGGATTGATGGTGCTCCACAACCCACCGTCGCGGATCTGCAAAATTCTTGTGGGGTGTGGGCGCTGTTATTCGGTGGCCCTTGTCGTTTCGATCCCACTTTCGAAATTCCCGACATGGACTCAAAGATTCGACCGCGATGAGAGTCCGGGGGGACACAAAGACCGAGGCAGTGTCTCGGTCGGGTATAGTTTCCACCCAACGACACAGACAGCATCTAATTTGATGGGAGAGGCGAGAAATGGGCAAACTAGTAGCGGTGGCAATAGTGGTGGGTCTAGCATATCTTTTCCTGAGTAACGGTCAGGAGTGGCTCGGCGGCAATTCAGGAAGCTCGACAGGTGCGATTTCCGAGGAGGGCCAAGAATCGGAATCCTGTATTCGTGCCGTCGAGAACGCCAACGATAGTTTCGCCGACGAGCTCCGACAGCACTCGCGACCGCCCATCGACCCGGACGCTTGGAGCGCAACCATGTCTTCCGTTGACGGGCTGATTGCTGAGGCCGAAAGCAGTTGTTCTTGCTCCACCGCGTCTTGCGAGAAGGCCTCTGAGGCCCTGAGTGAACTGCAGTCTCTAGTGTATGACTTCGATTCGTTAGCCTCTGGCTCTGCTACGGGGTGGAGCAACCCTGGAACTCGGCAGGAAACCATTCAACGACTCCTCGGGGACGCTCAGAGTCTTATCGATTCTTGATTCGAAGACGGATATTCATGGTTACACCACGAAAGAACACGCGGCACTTCCGTCCGAATCTCTTCAAGTTTCTCAGAGACCTGGAGTCGAATAACAATCGCGACTGGTTCAAAGCAAACAAGTCCCGATACGAAGATCACGTCAAAGAGCCCGCTCTACAATTCATCAGTGACTTCGGGCTCTTTCTACGCCAGGTGAGCCCGCACTTTCGGGCTGATCCGCGATCCAATGGCGGCTCCCTTTTCAGAATCTATCGGGACGTACGCTTTTCGAAAGACAAGAGACCGTACAAGACGCATACGGGAATTCAGTTTCGTCACGAGAACTGCCGTGATGCTCATGCTCCCGGATTCTATTTGCACCTAGAGAACGGCCAAGTGTTCGCGGCGGCGGGAATCTGGCATCCTGACAGCGCCAGCCTGCGAAGGATTCGCGACGCAATCGTCAGTGATCCAGCCCGTTGGAAGCGGATCAACCGGGCGAAGCGATTCTGCGAGAGATATGAACTCAGCGGAGACCGATTGGTAAGGCCGCCAAAAGGCTATGACCCCGATCACCCGCTGATCGAACACCTCAAGTACAAAGACTTCATCGGGGTCGCTCGCTTGACTCAGAAGGATGTGACCGGCGACGGGTTTATCCAGCGCTATGCGAAACTCTCACGCCGCGGCGCTCCGTTGGTGAAATTTCTCTGCGAAGCCGTTGGAGTGCCGTTCTAGCGCTGACCTTCACAGAACTCGATCTCGTCGCAATTCGATCGAGTGAACCATTGCATTGACACCGCACCCAGACCGCGCTCCGATAGACTTCCCAACGAGCATACCCGGAGCAAAACGCGGTATGCTCGGGCTACGCATTTTCAAACTAGGAGGAGATTAGACGTGCATCAATCGACAAGACTTTGGACCGTTCTCGCCCTATCTGGAGCTCTACTCGGAAGCGGCTGTGCGACCAAGAAGTATGTGCAGGGCGAGGTCGGCTCACTTAGCGATCAGACCGACGGACACATGAAGGTACTGCAATCACAGGTTGAGCACACCCAGACAGATCTAGCCAAGACTCAAGAAGATCTCGCCGCGCAGGGGGAGGCGGTCAAACAGGTGTCGAAGACGGCTCAAGAGGCTCTCGAGAGAGCCGTCGCAGCCGGGAAGTTAGCAGAAGGAAGATTCCTCTTCGAGACCGTGCTTACCGACGACAAGGTCAGATTTGCTCTCAATGATGCAGCGCTGTCAGATGAAGCCAAGTCTGCTCTCGACGAATTTGCCGGCCAGCTCAAGCAAAACAATGAGAACGTCTTCATAGAGATTCAGGGCCATACCGATTCGAGCGGTTCCGAGGCTACCAACATGAGGCTAGGTGAGGCCCGGGCTGAAGCGGCCCGGCGGTATCTCAATGCTTCTGCCGGAATCGCTCTCCACCGCATGTCGGTGATCTCGTACGGCGAGTCCGCGCCCACGTCAGACAACGGAACCCGCGACGGCCGCCGGCAAAACCGTCGCGTAGCTCTCGTCGTCTTGAAGTAGTTCAATCGATCCGTGGCTTAAAGAAATAGTCTTTCCAACCGTCCGGCGCCCCGCTCGAGATCCTGTTAGAAAAGGAACTTGTGCGGGCGCCTGCGTCCACCTGCACAGTAGCGGCCCTCAATCTCTCGGTCCAATAAACTGATGTCCAGCGAATCGTCTTCGCCCTGGTATTCCGACGGCCTGAGATTCAGCTGCACACAATGCGGCAACTGTTGCTCAGGGAGCCCTGGATGGGTCTGGTTTACTCGCGAAGAAGGGCGGAGTATGGCTGTTCGACTAGGGGTCACCACCGAAGAGTTCTACCGAGAGTATGCTCGAAAACTGAACGGCAGGTGGTCATTGCAAGAGAAACATACTCTGCACGGCAACGACTGCGTCTTACTGGATCGCAGTCAAGAATTCCACTCCTTGCCCGGGTATGGATAAAGGCGACTTGGTAGCCCTCGATTGCATCCAAGAAAATCTCGATACTTAGAGTTCGGACTCTTGCGGCCGGCGCCTGGACACTACCAGCCAGTCGATTCGACAAATTGAATTGCCGGATCAGAAATCTGAGGTTCTCACTGTATCCAGACCGAAAACAGTCCGCAAATCGTTTCAAGAAATATCCACTAAGTAGTTGATACCAAAGCTTTTAGAAGCTCTTTTCGGAGCTTCACTCCGA
>JAZFTL010000436.1:0-10211 GCA_036446675.1 Thermoanaerobaculia bacterium | reverse complement strand
CAGACAATAGGCACACGTTGTGCTATTATTGGCGCATGAAGACAATCGCTTGGAGTCACAAAAAGAACAAACTCCTGCAAGCTCAAAGATGCGTATCGTTCGAAGACGTTGTGTTCCACATTTTGTCGGGGGACATCCTTGAAACGATTGATCATCCGAATCAGCAGCGCTATCCGGGACAACAAATTCACGTGATAGCCATAGAGGATTACGTCTACCTTGTGCCATTCATCGAATCGGATGAGGAGGTCTTTCTGAAGACCATTATTCCAAGTCGAAAGGCCACAAAGAAATACAGAGGTGCGAGCAATGAATAGATTGGATCAAGAAGAGAAGGAAATCCTAGAAGCGTTTGAAGCCGGCAAAGTAAAACGGTCAAGGAATGCGGCTGAGACACAGCGGCGGCACAAGGAATACGCTGGGGCGATGTTTCGGAAGGATGCAAGAATCAACATTCGGCTTTCTTCCAAAGATCTTCGGGGACTACAGAAACGAGCGCTTTCCGAAGGCATTCCGTACCAAACGCTGGTAGCCAGCGTCCTCCATAAGTACGTAGAAGGCAGGCTGCGTGAACACGCCGGCTAACAAGACAAACGCACGCGGACGGCAAAAAGCACCACCCGTTCCTCGGCGCGCTGCTTTTTGCCGCAGCTGAGTTCAGGGTCGTTATGCAACTTGATAGATTATGAGAAAGACCACCAAATACTTTGACGCGATGAGGCAACGCCCTGATCGTCTCGAGATCCAACCGGAGTGGATAGAACAAGTAATTGCCAAGCCCGAGAAAACGATGACGCAGAAAGATGGTCGGATCAGGAAATGGGGCAAGATTCCTGAAATGAGCGATCGTTATCTACGTGTCATCATCCTGTCCGACGGCGAAACGCTACACAATGCCTTTTTTGATCGAGGATTCAAGCTATGAAAATAAACTACTATGGCGACACAGACACTCTCTATATTGAATTTAGAGAATCAAATGTTGTGGAAACGAAGGACTTGGACGAGAATACACTCTTGGATTTAGATCAAAGTGGCCAAATCATTTCAATCACCCTTGAGCATGCCAGTCAGCGAACCGATGTCAACAAATTAGTCATATCCGGTATCGCTGCATAACAAGACAAGTCCAGCGGACGGCAAGAACGCCGTCTCTACTCAATCACCTCTGTCGGACTATTGCGCCGCCAGAACCGCTTCTGTTTCGGTAGATAGCCGCGTCGGAAGAGCTCCTTCCTGATGCCGGAACCGGATCTACGCGCCAAGAGACCAGACGACTCATGAACCAACCTTTCGACAACACCGCGTGGACGTGCCGGCTTATCGGCAGGGAGTTGGCCGGCCGCGGCATGAATGAACTGACGCCAAATGGGTAGAGCTGCTCTCGACCCGGAGAGGCCCACCGGGGCACCCTTGTCGAGACCCACCCAAACGACCGCGAGGTAGTCGCCGAATCCCCCGACCATCCAGGCGTCCCTTCCCTGAGACGAAGTTCCCGTCTTTCCCCAGAGATCGACACCTTCGAGCTTTCCCGCCCGAGCGGTACCCTCTGAGATGACGTCCTCGAGCATGTCCCGAATCAAATAGGCCGCCGGCCTTCCTACCACTTTGCGCTGGGAAGCTCTCACCTTCTTCACCAATCGTCCGCTAGGCAATCGAATCCGGCGAATCGGTCGGGGCTCGGTCCGGTATCCCAGTGCTCCTATTACCGTAAAGGAGGTCAAGATCTCGAGCGGTGATGCCTCGACCGAACCCAAAACAAAGGAGGCGGGCACTGCCTTCGCCTCCTCAGGTAGCGGCAATCCGGCCCGGCGCACTCTCTTGGCAGTTGCATCGAATCCACACCAGTCAGCCAAACGGACAAAGGGTGTGTTCAATGATGCAATCACTGCCTGTCGCAAGGTGACCGTGCCGTGAAAACGACCGTCCGCGTTCTGCGGTTCCCAGGGGCCGGACGGGAGCATCCTGCGGAGGGCCCGATCGGTAATCCGTTGCGCCGGGTAGAGCGGTGAGCGTCGCCCACATGACTCAAAGGCCTCGAGCAAAACCAACGGCTTGATCGCCGAGCCCGGCTGCCGGTGAGCGTTGCGAACTCGGTCGAATCCATCTATGCGGCGTCGAGGGTCGCCCCCGACGTAGGCCACCACATCACCTGATCTGGCGTTCACGGCGATAAGGGCAGCAGAGAGCTGTGTGGCCTGAGCGGTCGATAGTCTCGCGCGAATCCGGTCTAGGCCGCTGGTGATTGCCGCCTCCGCGTCCCTTTGCAGCTGGAGATCCAGGGTGGTCTCGAGGATGGCTCCTTGGGACACCGAGTTCTTCTTCGGCCTTACGCTCGCGAGGTACTTCCCTACCCAGTCGATGAAATGGTGCGCCGGCGGAACTTCCGGGGACTGCAGCCGCAGGCCCGGCAACTTCGCGGAGGCGATCCGATTCAATTCCTCGGGTTCGACCCACTCCAACTCCCGCAGACGCGACAGGACCCACCTCCAGCGCCCCTCGAGTGCCTCCGGGTGTCGCTCTGGATTGAAACGATTGGGAGCTTGAATGACCGCAGCCAGCACCGCCGACTCTTCTAAGTTCAACTCGCGAGGAGGTTTCGAGAAGAAAACTTGGGCGGCGGTTCCCAAGCCCCAGAGTTCGACGCCTTCATAGTGTCCAAAATAGATGGAGTTAAGGTAGCTTTCAAGGATCTCTTCCTTACTGTACTGCGCCTCCAAGACCATGGCTCGCGCCGCTTCCGAGAGCTTACGCCCCACGGTGCGCTTGGGTGACAAGTCCCGGATCTTGATCAGCTGCTGGGTGATCGTGCTCCCGCCTTGAGTCACTCGACCGTGTCGGGCGTTGGCGATTGCCGCACGCGCTACCGATCGAGCGTCAATTCCCCGGTGCTCGAAGAAACGCGCATCCTCTGCCGCCAATACCGATCTCCAAACATGCTCTGGGAGATTGTCGAAAGATACTTCGATGCCGACGGCGTGGTTGGGCCGCAATGACTCCGCCAAGATCTCCGGCTCGAGCCTGAAAACTCTGGGCAAAGATGCTGCCGAGGTGCTGAAGCCGGTGGACTCTGTAGAGTCTTTGAACCCCAGAATTCTGCCGCAAGAGGCGTTCAAGTCTAGACCCAGCAGGGCCGGCTCGACCTGATCGCCGCCGAACCGAAAGGGACGCCGATATATCCAGAAACTAGTCGTTCCCCAGAAGTACTGGCCGATCTCGGTCGGACGAGAGTGGACCCGAGAGTACTCGAGGCGTTCGAGGCGATCAACGAGGCGCGCCCTAGTCACCGACGTGCCCAACTCGATCCTGTAGGGGGCGCCGTAGACACGCACCTCATTGCGTCCGAGACTCTCCTTGAGTCCACCGGCGCGGGCTCTTGAAATAGTCGCGCCGGATCCTAAAGCCATGCCGCACAGCAGCAACACCCCAGACCGCCGGATTCCAACGAAGCTTCGGCGATCGGCTGGCACCCCGTTGGCACCCCGTTGTGGAGCATTTCTCTACCTCCCCCGCAGACCTCAACTCATAGACTCAGTCGCTACATCAACCTCTGGATCGCTCTGCACCCTATCCTCACTTCTGGGTCCGACTCCATGCAAATAACGCACTACCTTACCTGCATGAGGCCCTGGACGGAATCGGGACTCACCTCGGGCTCGAACCTCTGGTGTGTCGCCTAAGGGTAGTTCTTCGAAGCGCACTTTACTGCTAAACTTCTCAGCATAAGAACTTTACCCGATCGCCGCGGCTGAGATTCCGATGTCCATATCGAAGAGTCAGACATTAGTTTCGAACCTCGCCGCGCAGCTCAAAGCCGCAGCAGACGAGCGCCTGATGCCCGTCCTAGTGATCGTTCGAGGCGAGGAACTCGGGCACCGATATCCCCTCACTGAAAAGCGTTACATCATCGGTCGTGATCGTAATCGCGCCACTTTGGTCGTCGCCGACCCGGTCATCTCGGGCCGCCATGCCCTGTTGCAGGTCGACCGGGATACCGGAAGCTTTGAAGTCGTCGACCTGGCCAGCCGCAACGGGACCTTCGTCAACGGGGTTCGCATCGAGGCAGCTACGCTGTGCGAAGGCGACAAGATCTTCATGGGAGGGACCGTATTCAAGTTTACCCTCCATGACTCGATCGAAGAGGACTATCACGCACAAATCGATGAGCTCATAAACATCGACTCCCTCACCGGCCTTTACGTGCGGCGCTGGTTTGATACAGAGTTTCCGAAGGTATTCAAAGAAGCTCGATCTAAGGGCCGCGAACTCTGTGCCCTGATGTTGGACTTGGATGGTCTCAAGGCCGTGAATGACGAACACGGACACCAAATGGGTTCTTATTGTATCGCCGAGAGTGGCAAAATCATCAGGCAGCACCTCGATCAAGAGGGAATCGGTGCGCGCTTCGGCGGTGATGAGTTCGTCGCCTTCCTTGTCGATCGGGGCGAAGAGGACGGCCTCAAACTGGCGGAAGAGATTAGGCAAGCCATCGAAACGTTTGACTTTCGCTGGAAGGACATCGTCGTCAACCCGACGATCAGCATAGGCATCGCGGCGCTATCGTCAAGTATCAAGAATCACGAAGATTTACTTCGACTCGCAGATGAGGCCCTCTATCGAGCTAAGGAGCTTGGACGCAACGCGATTGCCCGCCGCAACTGACCGAGCGTCGAGCTGGAGATCAGATTGACGCAAGCTGAGAGGCTACTTCTCGGCGAGTGGTTACCTCTTCGGGATCGATGGTCTCAAAGACCGATTCGGATGCGGCAGTCGCTGCGGCACCTGATTGAAAACTCATTGGTGATAGCGCCGCCCGAATTAACCTGAGGCGGTACTTGCCGATCCCGTTAACTGCCAGAAGCTCAGGGTCGGAGGCTCGCCGCACCTGAGCCCGTGAACGGTAACCGGCTTGCCGCAGACGATGACCGCAAGGAAAGCCGTCGAAGTCCTGTTCCAGATATCGAAGAACCCGATCCGCGTCGTCGTGTCGCAGCTTCTCAGCGTAGTGTCTGAAGGCCTCTTTGGTCTCGATGAGACGTTGAGTCCGGTCGAGAATATTCCGCTGAGAATCTCCACTCTCGACGATCTCGCGAAAACTCTTCAAGAAGATGAGGAAGTTTCCCCCGTCGCGGGGTATCGAGCCAACCGCTGACGCCATGCGACTCTCGATCTGTTTTGCAATTTCGCCGAGTTCCTTCCAAGTTCCCAATTGATGCTGCCAAACTCCGTCTTCTTGCCCATCACTATATTTGGGCAGCGCGGCAGCAGGGCCCGGGTGTTCTTCCCCATGCCTCAGCAAGACTTCCAGCGGAGTACACAAGGCCATGGTGGCGTTGAAACGATAACGGTCTGCAGGGGCTAGAACCGTACCGGCTGCGTCGATGCTCCCCCCACGAGTGGAGGAAACGAGGCCGGCGCCTTCTTCCGATGAGGATTTGAACAGCCCCGAGAAAAGCCTGAACACGAAGTTTCTCCTTCTGGTACCCGACGAATAATGGTAAATATCACTGCACTGTACCGATCACAGTATCACAGTTGCCGGAAGAATGTCGGGGATCCTTTTCGGAGCTCAAAACCGTTTCGATCGGTGCCGCTCGATCGAGCGGTTCCTCATCCTCGGGTACTCTCTGATCTCCCCGCGGAACTCGCACCACAGCCCTGCGGCAGCCTATTGAATATAGCCGAGTGCTTTGAGCTGTCGGAGCTGTTCGGGAGCGATCGCGGTTCCCTCGGTCTCGCCGAACTGCACCGCCAGACTGCGATGGGCTTCCCATTGCTCGAGCAGGAGCTTGCCGTAATGCCGCACCAAGTCTGGGTTCGCTTCGTTGACGGCCTGCTTGGCGAAGGGATCATTCTTCAAGTTATATAGAAGAAGTTTCGGCACATCCTCAAAAAACGGATGAACCGCTCCCCAGCGTCCTCCGGCCGGTACCGAGTGGCGCCCAAACGCGGCTTCGACACCCTCGACCGGCGGCGCGATCTCGAGCGAGGCTCCCCAGTCCCCATCGATGATCTCCAAGTTGCCGATCATTTTTCCGGTAACTTCATCCACCCGAAACTCATCCAGAATGACCGGTCGAATGTCCTGCGGCTCACCCCGCAACAGAGGAGCAAGGGACTGCCCTTGCAAGATCTCAGGTTGCGGCAGCCCGACGAGATCCAACAGTGTCGGCAGCACATCGATCATCGAGACCGGTTCATCGAAACTGCGACCTGCCTCGATCTTGCCTGGATAGATCACTAAAAGCGGCACCCGTGTAGCGTAAGCGTCGAAGAGAGCTCCCTGCCAGGGTTCGGGCTGCGGGTCGAAGAGACCCCGACCAAACCGCGCAAAGGTGCCGGCCGGATGACCGTGGTCTGAGCCGATGACCAGAATCGTATGTTCCCACTCGCCCGTGGCTTTCAAGCGATTCACCAAGCGTTCCAAGGCGCGGTCCTGATGGGTCATCGTCTCGTCGTAGAGACCTTTACGGATACTAAAGTACTCCTGGCGGTCGATCTTGGTCGCTTCCAGCGCCAAGTCATAAAATCCTATTACGCTGGTCGTACCGAAGTGCCGGCCGGCTACTTTCCAGATCCGATCATCCCAAGCTTGAAGCTGAGCGCGCTGCTCTGCAGTCACGAACTGACCGGCAAACGGTTCCTCCGGTTGATTCGGTTCGTGGACATCGGTGGTCTGGAAATGGACCCAGTAGGGACCGCCAGGATAGGCCTCGCGAAACTTCCAGAAGTAGTCCTCGAGTTCAAGCGATGAAGTCGAGTGGTGCTCGGTTTCAACATCGCGCATGTAGTCCAGCCCCCTGTCCAAGCCGATGATCCGACCGGCGTTGGGGTTGGTGGTCAGCGACACTGTCTGGTAGCCACCCCGGCGGAAGTGCTCCGCCATCGTTGTGGCGGCTTTGGGCAAAGAAGAAGAGTGGATGCCGCGACCCAAGCCCCCTAGAACACTATGCTGCAATGAGGTCATGAACGACAAAGTAGAAGGCTGCGTCCAGGTGGCGTTCGAAAACGCTCGGGTAAAGACAACGCCCTCTTTAGCCAACTGCTCGATATACGGAGTCGTGGGTCGTTCATACCCATAGAGACTCATCAGGTCGGCATCTCCCCCGTCGATCACATAGAAAATAACATTAGGACGGGTCTCGAGAGGCTGTCCGGAGAGGATCGGCGCGCCCCACAGGGCGATCGCTCCATCGTGCTCGCTTTCTGCCTCCAAGATCACTTGAACATCCCCGCCGGCGATCTCAGCCTCCGCTGCCAGATCGACTGAGTATTGCTGCCAGGTCTCGGAATCATCGACAGTCTGTTCGAACAGGACCGAGCGCTCTCCTCCACGATCGGTGCTTACCCGGTAGGTGACCGACTCACCTGGGCTCACGGTAAGAGCGAAATCGAGACGGCTCTTAGGCAGGAGGTCGACACTGTAACCGAGACTCGCAGGAGTATGTGCAAACAGGGTCTGACGTGTAGTGCCTCGCCGCACCACGGACCGGTTTCCGACACTGTCGCTGAACGCAGCCCCGCGCGGCACGAGTTCGATCGAGAGAATGTCGATAGCCGCAGTCGCTGGTGCTGCGAAAAATACCGCCAAGCTATGAAATGTCGTCTTCGCTTCTCCGCCCTCCCCTGCCGCAAAGGCCGATGGAGTCTCTGCGGCCTCCGAGTCCTCCCGGTCCTTTGAAGCCAGGGGCACCGATGGAGCCCGCAAGGGGATGGCATAGGTCTGCACTGAGCCATCGTTAAACAGCGGCGGCGCCTCATCGGAGGAGGCAAAAAACACTCTGGGCCTAGGCACGGCCTTGGCGTTGTCGACGTCGTAAGCCAACGTGACACCGGCAAAGCGGTCGCTGGTTCGAGCTCGCAGGAGCACCGTTTCCCATTGATCGAAACGCAGTTCTGGAATCTCGACGGCGATGCCGCCAATGAGCAGTGGACCGCGCTGCTGCTCGGGCCGCTCGAGCGTCAGTCGAGTGCCGTCGCTGAGCGCGACAAGTTCGACTGCAGCCAAGAATGGTAATTCGTCCGAAGAGACCGCTCGCCAGGCTGAGCCTGAGGCCGCAAAATCCCAGGTGAGCTCTTGCTGCGAGGCGACAGGAGCAGCGGCACTCTCGACCACGGCCTCGCTCACCCTGTCTGACAGGTGAATGATCGACTGTTTCTCGGATGCGGCTTGCTCGACTCCACAACCGCCGCAAGCGATCCAACCGATCGCCGTGAGGCAGATTGAGAATCCCTTCCCCGCGTCTGCAATGAGCCAAGCTCTGGCGATCATGCCAGCTTCAGACGATCCGTGGCTGTTTCGCAATCGACGCATCGTTCCCTCCCAAACAGCAGGCTATCAGAAGCATTCGCGGCCGCTTACTACGAGTCGAACAGCATTCTGGAAAGCTGGAAGTCTACCCTACTTCACCGAATAGGCGAGAATTACACGGGCGTTGATGAGCTCGTCATTTTGTGAACCACGCAGGGGATCACGCACCACGTCGAGGGGCGTGTAGAAGATGGCGCTGCGTACTTCGATCTTTTCTCTCAGCTGATAGCTCAGTCCCACCGTCAGGGCATAGGTGACGCCGTCCGCCAGTAACCGTTCCTGGTCGTCGAAGACCGAGTATGTTGCTCGCACCTGGAATTCGAGGTCCATGTAATTCGCGGATACGGCAACATGGGGCTCCCAGCGCTCACCCCAAATTTTCGGAGTCGCGCTGATCTCCAGACCGATATAATTCTGGGTGGACTCGTCGTTCGAAGCCTCCAGGCAGCCCTGAGGGTTGACCTGAGGATCGACCGACCCCGCGACGTCCTCCGGACAGGTGAGATCGCCTTCGATCGAACCCAGCTGACCGTGCAATCTGGCTCCGAGTCTCCAGCCATCGGTGTCAAGAAGCGGTCGTGCCAGAGCCAGATTCAAGAGCTTTGGAGTAACTCCATCCACCTCGAGCGGTGGAGTCACTCCCACGATGAATGAAAAGTCTCGCGGCAGACCAAAGGTGGCGCGAAACCGGCCAAAGAGATTGGTTCGATTGAGATCCTCTACTTTGCTGCCGACGAAACCGACGCGACGTTTTTCAGCACCGAGATTTGGCACGGTTCCACCCTCGAAAGCCAGTTCTACCGAACCTGCTTGGGTGCTTCGGGGAGTTCCCAGGCCGGAGAATAGTGAAACCGAAGTGAAGTACTTCATCGCCCAACTCTCGGGGCGGTCGAAGGCCAGGTTTTCAACCCCGTCAAGCAGGATCGGATCGACCTGCGCGCTAAGTCCTCCTGAAAGGATCGTCGTGAGGGCCACGCAGCAACCTACGAGATTCAACATCCGGTTCATCATTTCGTAAACGGACCTGTTCGACCACGAGAAAGATCTGTCTAGTTGTTCAGTGCGCCTTCATCGATCCACGTGATAAACCGTCTGATTTCGGCGTCGCTGAGGAATGGACCGCCACGCGGCATGCGTTGGCCCGAAATGCCGGCATCGCCTCGCAGCTTCCTTATGATGTAGCTATTCTCTGGATCGAACGGCGTCACCCGATTCAAGTTCGCTTGTTGGCTCGAAGGAACATTCACTATATTTCCGAATGATTGACCAGCTGCGAGCACCAATCCAGCTGATGCCGAGCCGGCACTGTGGCACCCGACGCGGGCGCAGGTAGGAGTGAAGAAATCATTCTGTAAGGCCGTCAGGGTCTCCTGCGGGTCGCCGTCAGCTTGATCCTCGACGCACGCCGGTAGTAGAGCCAGTTTACTCTTGGGCTTCACCAGATCGACACAAAGTGTGATCTCGGTGCCCTTCGTTAGACTGCTTCCTGAGGGGGTGAGTGTTACCGTCATCATCTGGTCAGCGCCGATGTTCTTCTTGATCTTCTTGTTCCCGATAAACCTTCCATCTGAGTCGATCACTAGGGTCAGAGCAACCTTCTGCTTCACCGCACCGGAATCCGTGGTTGCAATCACCGCTACGACTTTGATCGACTCGGGTAACTCACCACCTTCAGGCGCAACCAGCTTGCCGGATACTTGAACGAAATTTCTTTTCACCTTGACGCTCTCTGGGAACACAACAATCTGGACGATCTTGTCCTCACCAACGGACACCGCGTCATTGAGCTTGAACACCAGCTTCAGCGTTTGAAAGGCGTCACCTACGAAAATCGGAACGCAAGCCGTGAGGAGAGCCAGCGCCAAAATGGACACGGTGAACCCGATGCCGGCGACGGCGA
>JAZFTL010000435.1:0-5524 GCA_036446675.1 Thermoanaerobaculia bacterium | reverse complement strand
CACACTTTACGCTGAGCCGTATCAACGATTCCCCGGTTGTGAAGGTACTTCATAAACCGCGCCTGATAGATCGCAGTGATTGAGCAGAGTCCCATCGAAACCGTGGGGAACTGCCAAAAATCGGGCATCAGCCAAGGGTGGGGATAAGAAGAGATGCCGCGCCCATCTACTTCTTGGCGAAAACATGACAGCTGGTCTTCCGACAGTCGACCTTCCAGAAAAGCACGGGCGTAGATCCCCGGAGAGCTGTGCCCTTGGATCATCACCAAGTCTCCGCCGTGCTCTTCACTGGGTGCGTGAAAGAAATGGTTGAAGCCGATCTCCAATAGATTGGCCGCTGATTGATAGGTCGCTATGTGGCCGCCTAAATTCAGGTCACCCACATTCGCTTTGACCACCATTACCACGGCGTTCCATCGAATGATGCTCTTGATGCGCCTCTCCAGGGCGGCGTCACCGGGACGCTGCGCCTCCTGGTGTGGGGGAATCGTGTTGAGATACGCCGTGGTGGCGTTATACGGCAGGTAGGCTCCCGATCGACGGGCTTTGTCGATCACCGACTCGATCAGAAAGTGGGCGCGCTCAGGACCATCACGCTCAATGACCTCCTCCAAGGCGTCGACCCACTCTCGAGTCTCTTGAGGATCAAGATCTTCCAACTCCCGGTTGTCAGTTTCGTTCATTGGTATCACCACCCCAGTCCACAGTAACTCAGAGGGCGTATTGTACGTCACCAATGCCCTGGTGACATCAGATCACTGTTTAGGAAGACCTGGGCTCACCCAAAGTCAATGAAGAGAGCTCAATCTCGCGGACTCGAAGTCGTGAGCCCGCAGCGTTACCGGTCTCGACCCAGGCAATGTAGAGAAGCTCTCCGAACCGCACCAACCGGGGCACCCCTGCGGCGCGTGACGCACTGGTACGAGCTACGACTAAGGGTGTACTGACCCTGCCATCTACTGAGACTCGCTGCAGACTTACCTCAGCCTTGTCGTCACCTGTCGCCAGCCAACTGACAACCGCTCCGTCGGCCCCGTCCATGACAACGTCGACCCGTCCCAAAGGGCCTGCGGCGTCGATAACCAGCGGCGCCCCGAAATCGACCCCTCCGTTAGAAGAGAAGGTCACTGCTACTTGCGGCTGATCCCCTGAAGCGGTAAACCAAGCAACCGCAGTCAAGTCTCCGTGTGCAGCCATTTCTGGGCCGTTCACAGGACAGCCTGCGATCTCCCAGCCATCTGCAGACACCGGCGTCGAATCGGACCACTCACTGCCCCCGGTACCCTCGGATTCAGAGTCTGATCTACCGCCAAGACGAGAGGTCACGCTCCGGATTATCGAAATATCCCGAATCTCGTTCGCAGACCGGTCTCGAAACACCACCGCCGGTCTACCTGCCACGATGGCTGCATCTGTGGAGCAGCAATCACAAACTTTGTCATCCAACAGCTCGCTGCGTTCTACTGTCTCGTTCACATAGGCGGTGCGTAAAGACATGCTGCCACCTTTCTGAAGCGTTGCCCGACCGTCGAGCCAGAAGGCACGGATGCCGGTCCGCTCTCTGACATAGGAGACAAATCCGTGTTCAGTCGGGGTCGAATCGTCGTTCAGGATGCCCAGAGAATTCCAGGTGATTCCGCCGTCGTCCGAACGGGCTAGGTTGACGGAGTATGCGTAGGTGTCTTCTGCTGTCTTGGCTAGCCAATGCGCGAAGAGCGTGCCCTCGGCAGCCTCGATCACCTTGGGAAAGTCGGCCCAGTTGGCAAAGAAATTGGGTCCTTCTGCAATCGTCACAGGGGCGCTCCACTCCCGACTCTGCAGCGTTGAGAATTGCAACCGATTCTCGATTGACCCGTCCTCGGCTCGGCTCTTCTCGAGCCAGCTCAGAATGAGCTTCTGATCGCCGAGCTCCAGATTTGGCGCGAAAGCTGAAGCCGCAGCCGGCGGATCGAGCCCTCGGCCCACCATGGCATAAGGAACCTCGGAGGTCTCTGCAGCGGGAACTGCGGAATCCTTTTCTGCCACAGGTGAGCACCCTCCCGCACCAAAAGACGTGCCCAGAAGCACTAGTGCAAACCGAGCTGAGATGCTTGAAGAGGTTCGATTAAACGCGATCATTCTTTAACTGAGTTTCTTGCGACAACCAGGCAGCCTGAAGGGACTCAGGCCATACACCGTCGTTCCCGAGCGCTCGCCTCTATAGTCCGAACTTCTCACCAACTTTCTGCTGCGAGAAGCTCGGACTAGGGACTTTCTGCCTCACCAGCAGGATCGACATATCCTTCTTCGCCATAGCCTTCACCGACGTAATCTTTCTCGGCATAGGCCTCTTCTTCGAGTGCAACGACTCCACAGGCAACGCGACTTCCGGCAGCTCCGGTCGGTTGGGACTCGAGGTCGTCGGCTTTTTCGTGAACGATCACGCCCCTGCCGATCACCGAATTGGGCCCGTCATCCAAGGTCAGCATTGTCGAACTCGCTATGAGGTGCGCCGAGCCATCCTCTCCGGCTTCAACATTTCCGAGATCGCCGGCGTGATGCTCGGTATCAGAAGGCGCACCATGCGGTACTTCAGTCGGGTTGAAGTGCCCACCGGTGGACTTGAAGTCTTCGGAACTGCAATCGCCGGTCGCGTGCACATGGAATCCATGAAGGCCCGGGCTGAGACCCTCAATATGCGCTTCAATGTCTACCCCCGCATCTGTTTGGGTGAAGGTAACCCATCCTGAGGCCGTTGTGTCGGCTCGCGAGTGTAGCGTTGCCCTAGCCACGGTTGGCGCCGGAGTCATTTCAGCCGTGTCGGCGACTTCTTCTTGAACCGGAGCGAGCTCAGGCGCCGGTGCTTCATTCTTGGCGCAGCCGGCTACGACCAAGAATCCGGCCACTGCCCCTATCCAAATAGACTTGTTCGCAATCATGGAGATCTCCCTCGAGGAATACTGATTCGATAGCAGCTATGGTAAGGGAGTCTAACCCTTCGCTACTCTTCCGTCCACAGCTGCAGCCCAGGGCCGGTCCAGCATCCGTCACCGCAGGGGCCGCGTCCGCCACCTACAAGCCGTCTAGCCGCGGCCACCCCGCTTCGCTTTTCGCTTTTCAACACCTACCTGAACAAGGCGAACGTTGGCCATGCCTCGTTTGAGAAAAATCTCGACTGGAGTGGTCGCAGGGTTTTCTGCAAGAATGAGATACATCTCGTCCTTCCAGAACCCTGAACCCTCGAGCATCACGCCTTGAATATGGAAGGTTCGCACCGCCAATTCATGGCCCGCAACCGTTCGAGCACCCCGCTCACCGGGTCGAACCTCTACTGGATAGATTTTGCCATCAGACCAAATCGTCATACGCCGCGACGATGTCGGGGGGTCTTGTCTCAGCAGATAGATCGCTGAAGCTACCTCGATTACATCTTGCTCTTCCAGATCGGCTGCCTTGTCTTTCGATTTGCCTCTGAAAAGATAAGAACTCCATGCTCGCAGCGCTCGATAGGGCTCGAGTTCAAATTCCGAGCCGTAGCGCCAGAAGTCTCCCCGCTTACTCTTAGGCGAGGTGATATGCAGCTCAGTCTGGATGGACCCATCCGAGTAGCTGGTGGTTGTGAGCCGACCATCGCCCTGTCCAGGTATAAATAAGCTCGCCACATTGCCCAGAAACCCGCCCAGATGCCAGGTGTACCGAATAACTTCTTCCCCGACCACCGTGGCGGTCTGCTGAATCTCCTTTTCCTCGAGGCTCGGTTGAACCAATTGCTGCGCCTCTAATGTTGCCAGAGACGTTAGCGCATGCACAACGATCAGAACCTTTGTCAGTCGCGAGATCATCCGACCAAACTATACAAGCAAGAACGAATCCATGGCTGACGAGATTGTGTTGTAAATATTTACCACGTTCTACAGTTTCTCCATCTCGTCCACCATTTCGGCGACAACAGTGAAGCCGCCGCGCCAGAATTCGGGGTCGGTTATGTCGATTCCCAGCTCAGAAAGAACGGTCTGCGGTCGCTCAGAACCACCGTAGGCCAACAACTTGAGGTAGCCGGGGATAAACGCTGCGCCCTCCTCCTGATAACGACGATACAGAGCGAGCACCAAAAGCTGACCGAAGCTGTAGGCATAGCAGTAGAAGGGGCTTTGGTAGAGGTGCGGAATACTCACCCATTCGTAACGGAATGCGGGGTCGACTTCGACTGCATCACCGAACTGTTCAGCCAGTGTTGAGAAGTAGATATCCGCTAACTCGTCAGGAGTCTTACCGGCCATAATGGCCGCATGGGCAGCAATTTCGAAGCGGGTGAAGTAGGCCTGGCGCACCACTGTCCCGTAGATATCGTCGACCGCCGTTGCCAGAATTTCTCGACGGGTGATCGGATCTTCCTCTTGGTTCAAGAGGCGCTCCGTCAAGAGCATTTCCGCAAAGACCGAAGCCGTCTCAGCCAGTGGAAGCGAGGCATGTTGAGTGAGGATCGAGTGATGGTTTGCCAGTTGACTATGCACGGCATGGCCCAGCTCATGGGCCAAGGTCGAGACGTCGCGGACGCGCTCGTTGTAGTTCACCAGCAACCAGGGAGTCTGCTCTGGAAGAACCGTAGCGCAGAATGCGCCGCCCTTCTTGCCCTGACGGATGGCGCTATCGATGTGCCCTTCGGAGAAGACTTTCTGGGCCTCAGCCCCGATCACAGGGTGAAAGCTATAGAGGGTGTCGAGCACAAGTTCAACGCCCTCGGCATACGAAATTCTGCGATCAGTCGAAGCCAAGGGTGCATAAATATCGTAACGCCGCAGCCGGTCCATACCGAGCCAACCTGCCTTGAGACGAAAGTAACGCTGGAATAGATCAACGTGCTCGCGGGTCACATCGAGAAGTGCCTCGACCGCCCCGGCCGGAACGTCGTTGCCGAGGTGACGTACGTCGATCGGGGATTCGAACCGACGTGTCTCGATCTGTTCACTGTGCCAATCACGCACCCGATTGATGTAGATCTGACTAAGGATCTTGGACTCTCTCTGAAAGACCGCTTGAACTTCCCGATAGGCGGCCGCTCGTACGTCTGGGTTCGGCGAGAATGCATAACTCATCGCTCCATCACGAGTGAGAATTTTTTCTTCGCCGTCGACTTCGAGGCGAAACTCCAAACGGTTCGTCAACATCGAATAGAGCGTCAGCACCGCGTCGATACCGTTGGCATCTTTCATATTGATGATCTGCTCGGAGCGCTCGTCCAAGATATAGGGCCGAAGCCGACGCAAGTCGCTCAAGTAGTGGCATTCGTCGGGATGGTCGGCCTTAGCTGGAAGGAGTCGAGCCGCCTCGTCGTCGTCTAACCCTTTCCACCAGAGTGAAAAAAAGAGGATTCGGTTCTGGACCTCCGTCAGAGCCTGTTCCATCCGATTGCGAAAGGTCAGCGCATCCTCCGACTGCGTGTCGGAGGCGAACCAGAGAGAGCCATAGGCGCCCAATACCGTCATCTTTTCTTGCACGACTTGGTAGACCTCGATCACGTCGAGCAGCCGACTTGGAGAGACTC
>JAZFTL010000434.1:0-3130 GCA_036446675.1 Thermoanaerobaculia bacterium | reverse complement strand
AATCTCTCGTCGCAATATTCACCAGCTCGTAGATCTGCTGTGTCACGCGCTCTTCCGACTCTAGGGCCAGTCCTACGGCATCGGAAGCAGCGTCGAATCCTGATCGAGCCGCCGGGATCTCGGGGATTTTGAGATCACCTCCTGCATCGGTGATAAAGCGGACGAATTTCATCGCATGGTCACGCTCTTCTTCCGCCTGTGCATAGAAGAACTTCGCTAGCTCAATCAGAGTCTGCCCGTCAAAATACGCCGCGATCGACACATACTGCAGCGAGGCTGCAAATTCGTTGCCGACCTGCTGGTTGCAAGCGGCCAGAAGTTCCTTACTGGTAAGCATACTTAAATCCCCTTAGAACCTGTGAATTTTTCCAGATTCGTCGTGAGGGTGCCACCGAGAGTGCCCAGCAAGGCGCGGAAGTGAAGGAATAGCTGGCTATTTCGAGCTTTCGAAACGCAGCTGGGCGCTCTTGGTGGTGCCCGCAGCAGCATATGGAAATATTCACAGGCTCTCAGTACAAGAGCAGCTGCGGTGGCAGCCCTCAGGAAGTGGTCACCTTCTTTAGAATGATGGCTCGACATCGTTCGGCCAGCATAGCTGATTCCGACCCTCCGGAGAAACAATAAACCCTTTTTTCGACGTCTGCTGTCGCGCCTCGATCAGCTGGACCATGACCGAAATCTCTCGCTCATGGCTGCTATACTGTCGCGCTCAATGGATGCCAATCGAGGAATCATTATGCCGGCTCAAAATCCCTTCAGCGATGTTTCAAATGACTGAGTCAAGCGATCAAACCGGGCCGCACCGAGTTGTTATTCTCGGATCGGGGCCGGCCGGCCTGACGGCTGCCCTCTACGCGGCCCGCGCCGATCTTGCGCCTCTGGTTCTAGAGGGTACACAACCGGGTGGCCAACTCACCATCACCACAGATGTAGAAAACTACCCGGGCTTTCCAGAAGGAATCCTGGGGCCGGAACTGATGGATCGGATGCGCGACCAGGCCCGACGCTTTGGGGCTCAGGTGCGGTTCGAGGCGGTGACGAAGGTGGATCTCAGGCAACGGCCTTTCACCATAACAACCGACCAAGCGGAGTATCAGGGAAATACCTTGGTGATCGCAACAGGGGCAAGTGCCAAACAAATTGGACTCGATTCCGAGCGGGAGCTCATGGGCTACGGCGTTTCGGCATGTGCTACCTGTGACGGTTTCTTCTTCCGCGACAAGGAGATCGTCGTTGTAGGCGGGGGTGACACGGCAATGGAAGAGGCGACCTATCTCACCAAATTCGCCTCGAAAGTGACCATCATTCATCGTAGGGACGAACTGAGGGCCTCCAAGATCATGCAAGAACGGGCGCTCGCCAACGAGAAGATCGAGTGGCTGTGGAACACCACTGTGGAGGAAATCTTGGGCAGGCGAGAGGAGGGCGTGCACGGAGTTCGATTGGTCAACACCCAGACCGCGGAGCGTACAGAGCTGCTATGTAATGGAGTATTTACGGCGATTGGTCACCACCCGAATACCGAGCTTTTTACGGGTGTCTTGAAGATGAACCCGCAGGGCTATCTCAAAGTTCAAGAGCCATCGACAAGTACGAATATCGACGGAGTGTTTGCCTGCGGTGACGCAGTTGACCCGAGCTACCGACAGGCCGTCACTGCTGCCGGTACTGGATGCAAGGCGGCGATCGACGCTGAGCGTTGGTTGGAGGCTCAAAGCAATGAGTAAGCGACCTTCCACCCTTGGAGCGCTCAAGGAGACGGGCTACCGCTCCAAGACCACGAAGCGCGAGTTAAGAGACAACTTGCACCAGCGGTTAGCTGAAGGAGCCCAACTCTTTCCTGGGATCTTAGGGTATGACCGGACAGTAATTCCACAAATCTCCAACGCGATTCTGGCGCAACATGATTTCATCCTCTTGGGGCTCAGGGGGCAAGCCAAGACCCGCCTTCTGCGAAGTCTAGTCCCGCTCTTGGACGAGAACATTCCGGTGCTACAAGGCAGTCCGCTCAACGACGATCCCCTGAACCCAGCCTCGATCTGGGGGCAGCAGCGAATCGCCGAAGCCGGAGATGACAGCCCGGTCGACTGGCTCCCAAGAGAGGCACGCTACAACGAAAAGCTGGCCACTCCAGATGTTTCGATCGCAGATCTCCTTGGTGATATCGATCCCATCAAAGCGGCCACTCGCAAGTTGACGTACGCCGATCCAGAGGTAATCCATTTTGGAATCGTTCCGCGGACGAACAGGGGGATTTTTGCGATCAACGAACTGCCGGATCTCGCCCCGAGGATACAGGTTGGTCTGCTGAATATTCTCGAGGAACGAGATCTTCAGATTCGCGGGTTTCCGATTCGCATTCCCCTGGATATCTTGATGGTTTTCTCAGCGAATCCTGAGGACTACACCAACAGAGGCTCGATCATTACGCCATTAAAGGACCGCATCTCTTCCCAGATTCTCACCCACTATCCGCAGGATGTAGAGATTGCTGCAGAAATTACCCGGTCTGAGGCTTGGACCGATCGCGACTCTGCCGAAGTCGTCATTACAGCAGCGTTTGAGCGGATTCTGGAGGAGATCACTTTCGCGGCTAGAGAGAGCGATCTGGTGGACCAATCCTCCGGTGTCAGTGCTCGGCTTTCCATCGCCGCGAAGGAATTGCTCGTCTCCAATCTTGAACGACGCGGGCTCTCGACCGGTGAGAGCCGAGTCTACCCGCGCATATGCGACCTGAATATGCTTCTGCCGGCAATTACCGGGAAGCTCGAAATTGTGTACGAAGGCGAGCAAAGGGGAGTTGAAGTCGTTGCCCAACAACTGATCGGTGAGGCCGTGAGGAAGAGTTTCCTAGAGTCGTTTCCCGAAGTCGGGAGAGAGTTGGGAAGTGGCGGCGAGGCCGACACCGGCCCCTACGCAGAAATACTGAAGTGGTTCATGGCGGGGAATGACGTGCTGATTTCGGACGACCAGCCGTTCGACGAATATGTAGCCTGTCTGCATTGCGTTCCGACCCTAAAGGATCTGGCCGACTCCTATGGATCCACCCGTGAAGAACGAGCCCTGGCGGCCGAGCTCATTCTCGAGGGTCTGCATCTTCATTTGAAACTGGCCCGCGAGGACTTGGATA
>JAZFTL010000433.1:0-2054 GCA_036446675.1 Thermoanaerobaculia bacterium | reverse complement strand
AGAATCTCGATCCCAGACCCGCAGACGGATCATACGGTAAGGATCAATCTCGTCGAGACGCTGGGCGAGGTTGAGTGGGTCAGATTCCAAGCAGCTTGCGCAGTTTGGAATAGGCCGTCCGACTGACCGGCAGGATTTTATTCACCGGAGGGTCGAGCTTGATCTCGCTGTCCCGCTCCCCACGCGCTCGCAGCTCGCGGGCACGGTTCAAATTGACGATGTACGACCGGTGAATGCGGAAGAAGGGGGGAGAAGGCAAGCGCGCCTCTACCTCTTGAAGCGGCTCGATATGTCGGTAGCGGCGCTTGCGAGCTGTGCGGAACAGGCAGTCGTCACCCTCGGCCTCGATGTAGTAGATCTCCCCCAGATCGAGGAACACCGCCACTCCTGGCTTGGCCTTCACGACGAACTTATCGAGTTTCATTCGACCCCTCTCTTGTGGCGAACTAAGTGAGAGCGCGTGCTCCACGAGTTCGCCACTCGTTCATCCTGCGCATTCAGGCGGCCCATAGTGGAGCGCCCACGGACGGTCCGATATTCTCATGAATGGTCCTTGGGAGCCGCCGAACGGTCCGATTCTGTGATGAACGGTCAGAGCTTACGCGGGATTTGGTGACTGCGCAATCCGGGTGCGGCTCGGGGTCAGTTTGACAAGGCCAAGATCGAAAGCGGCATGAGGGCCGAACGGCGCGAGCGCCAGCCATCCTGCCGCGGCTTCACCGAGTAGACAGCATTTGTTGAAAGTCGCTTCCGGTATCGGTCAGGGTTCCTGCCATTTGAGTTTTTCTATTGACTGGCTTCTATGATTTGTATATATTCTGTATACAAATGACCGCAAAAAGCATACAACACCATGCAGTCTTGGAGGCCCTTTTCACTTCTCAGGCGAGAATTGCAGTTCTGAAACTACTGCTAATGAATGCTAATGATAGATACTATCTAAGAGAGATCGAGAGTCTAACAAACCTGCCGGTTGGATCTGTACAGCGTGAGTTGGCACGACTCGAAAAGGCAGCTCTGATTACTTCTGCGCCTGAGGGAAATCGAAAATACTACCAAGCAAATAGAGAGGCATCGGTGTTTCCGGAATTGCATAGTCTCATGATTAAGACTGCCGGCTTGGGAGATTTATTGCGTGACCAACTAATAGAACAATCTGAATTGATCGAACTGGCATTCATTTTTGGCTCATATGCGAAGCGCTCGGAAGATGCGGAAAGCGATATCGACTTATTCATCATTGGAGATATCACGGGTCGAAGAGTTTCCCAGATTTTGGCGCCAGCGAGAGACTCGCTCAGACGTGAAATCAACACAGTCATCATGAATACCCAAGAGGCTCAAGGCAAGTACAAAGACGGAAATCAGTTTCTGGCGAGCGTCACAAGCGAGCCAAAAATATTTCTCATAGGGGAAGAAGATGACCTTAGCAGCCTTCTTAGCGGACGGACGAATTAGACCTCGCCAATATACAAAGCGCGAAATCGACAATCTCATCAAGATCGCAGAACGCGACCTGAATGACGCCGCCATAGAACAACTCTCTAACGATCGGCGATTCCTGCTTGCCTATGATGCAGCCTTGAAACTCGCCACCGTCCCCCTGAACTGTGCAGGCTACGAGACTCATGGTCAAGGACACCACTGGATAACTTTCCAGGTGCTACCGGAGCTTATGGGGAACGATCTGGAGCCTGTGTCAGTCTATCTAGAGAGTTGCCGAACGAAGCGAAACGTAGGTACGTACGATCGAAGTGGCGAATTATCCGAAACCGATGCGAATGAGCTCTGCGATGAGACTCAAGCCTTGAGCGAGAGAGTTCAGAAGTGGAAGGATGACAATTGCCCCTAACCTCAACAAATTGAATGCAGAGAACTCGAAGCCGGTTACGCACAGAGATCCCTCCAAATTCGGCAGCAATTGAGGAAGGAACCAGTGGACTAATCACCAACCGAGAATAGGAGGAATACCCACGGGGCTGTCTACCCAATGCCCCTTACTTCTGTTAGGATTGCGCCGCTGTGAACCGGCCTCGCCATGCTGCGGGGTCGTT
>JAZFTL010000432.1:0-3844 GCA_036446675.1 Thermoanaerobaculia bacterium | reverse complement strand
CTGCTGGTCCGCCGCAGCCGCTTTCGACTCCTCGCTGTGATCCAATATATCCTTCAACCTGGAGTCCAGCGCATCATCGTACCCACCCTTGGCATCTTTTTCGTCGACCATCTTCCTTGCCTCCCTCTGAGATTGTACCCTTTAAATAAAATTTGCACTTTAGGGGAAGCTTTCGACTCGGCGGGAAAGTGCCGATACGCCGGCACGCCTGCCTGCCGCAGCGTGCTCTGTGCTGGTTGCTTCAAGGCCCTTCGGGGGACCGGCCTTCTTCAGAGGATCAAGGGTCCTGCAATTCGTCTATCGTCTCAGTTCACAAGATGAGCTTGGCTATTGCTCCCATCCAGAATCTCTCGGACCTTGCGGGCAAGTGTCGAGGCACTGAAGGGCTTTCCCAGGAAATTCGTCTGCGGCTCGAGCTGATCGTCTCGCAGGATAGCCTTGTCGGCGTAGCCGGAGATGTACAACACCTTCGTCCCTGGTCGAGTTTTCGCCATCTGCTCTGCCAGCTCAGTTCCCGTGCTGCCAGGCATCACCAGATCCGTCACGAGCAGGTCGATTGGGCCCAAGTGGTCTTGTGAGACCTCGAGGGCGTGGGCGGGATGCTCAGCCTCGAGGACCTTGTAGCCCATGTTTTCCAGTGCCAGAATGGCGAACCGCCGGACCATCTCCTCGTCCTCGACCACAAGAATCGTCTCGGAGCCGCCGGTGTCGCGGCTTATGGTACGGTTTTGAGTCGCTCCAGTCGCAGCCTGCGCTATCCGGGGCCAGTAAATCTTGAATGTAGTCCCCCTTCCCGACTCGCTGTAGACCCAGATGTAGCCGCCACTCTGTTTGACGATGCCATAGACTGTCGCAAGACCCAAACCCGTGCCCTCTCCGATCGGCTTGGTCGTAAAGAAGGGTTCGAAGATGTGGCCTAGGGTGCTTTCGTCCATTCCTTCACCGCTGTCAGTCACCGCTAGCATGACGTGAGGCCCAGCCGTCATCCCGGTATGCTGCTTCGCATAATTCTCATCGAATTCCACATTAGCGGTCTCGATGGTGAGTGTTCCTCCCGAGGACATGGCATCGCGAGCGTTCACGGCGAGGTTTAGCAGGACCTGCTCAATCTGCCCGGGATCGGCTTTGACTCGACCGAGGTCGGGGTCCAAGGCCAGCAGAATCTCGATTTTCTCTTCGATAGTGCGGCGGAGGAAGTTCTCGAATCTGGCTACGATGCTGTTTAGATCCAGCACTCTAGGTTGGACTACCTGCTGTCGGCTGAAGGTCAAGAGCTGACGGGTGAGATCGGCGGCCTTGTTGGCGGCCCTTAAAACCATCTCCAGGCCTCGGCGGAGAGGGTCATCTCTGCCGATTCTTTGGAGCTCTAGTTCCGAATAACCAATGATCGGAGTCAGTAAGTTGTTGAAGTCGTGGGCGATTCCCCCAGCGAGCTGCCCAATTGCCTCCATCTTTTGCGCTTGCCGGAATTGTTCCTCGAGTTTCTTGCGCTCGGTGATATCTGTAAGAGTTCCTTCGAAGTAGAGCACCCGCCCCTCACCGTCGCGTACAGCGTGAGAATTCGTCAGCACGGTAATGAGGTCTCCATTCTTGCGCTTGAGCCTCACCTCTACGTTACGAATGACGCCACCTATCTCTTGCTTGCTCATGAATTGCTGTCGCTGGTCTGGATCGGCGTAGACGTCCCGATTCAGGTCGAGCTGTTGCAACTCTTCGTCCGAGTCGTAGCCCAGCATCCTCATGAGGGGCGCATTCCAGGAAAGGATCTTGCCGTCGACTGTGGTCTGGAAGGCGCCATCAACCACATTATCGAAGAGCCCGCGGTACTTCACCTCAGAGGCTTGCAGCTGAGCCGAAGCGATTCGGGGGGCGGCGATCCTCGCCAAGGACGTCACCCTCTCGGCGTCGACGACGGAGTAGTAGTCCTTCTCGGCTGCCTCTGAATCGATGACGCCAATCACCGTTCCTTCAAACAGCACCGGCACTGCCAACTCCGACTGGCCCGGGAACTGATCAAATATGTATCGTGGATCACGAGAGGTGTCCGCTACGAGCTGAAACTGCCCGCATGCAGCTGCGTGTCCCGCAATTCCCTGACCTATCTTGAGAACAATAGGGTTGGTGATACCCCTGCTGGATGGATTCTTGATGCCGTATGCCGCCCGTTGCACAAGATTATCCCCGTCGCGCAGGTAGACGACGCAGTCGGGAAAGCTGAGCTGCTCTCCAATGAACTGCGCCAGCCCCCAGAGGACGTCGTCGATTCCTTTGAGATCTTGAAGAGCCGTGGCAAACGCGTTGATGGTGCCGAGATCAGAGCGCGCCAAACGTTCGGAAGCTTGCAGTTGCTGACGCTCGGCTTGCACCTGCTCGAGCTCGGCGCGCACCCCTGTCAGCTCGGTCTCGAGTTCGTCGATCCGTTGATCTTTGGCCTTCTCAGGATCGGTCATCGCGATGTGATTCTCACGAACGGATCTTGCAACTCGACTCACTCGGACCGCCTGTTCCCCGGAGAACATTCGACAGCGTGACAGATTGTCCCGACCCCTTCATTGGGTTGCTCAGCGGAGCTGCGGGGGCCCCGGCCGAATCGCTCCAGAGCGCCGGCGAAGGTAATGTATCACCGATCCGGCCTCTACTTAGGTTGCTTGGCGCCGAGGCGCTTCAAGAGCTGAATCTGGCCCGCGTGGTACAGATCATGGGCCGCGACACCTGAAATAATCGCGAAATTGCTCACCGTGCTTCCGAACGGGGTGACGTGAAGGTCAGAGGCTTTAAGCTGGGTAATAGCGGCGCGCATCGAGCGGTGGGTAGCAATTAGGAGCCGGATGTCGAGACTCCAGTCGTCGGCTGTTGGATCTTGGGGTCTGCGAAACCAGTTTGAGCCGGGATGGGGGAAGGATCCGCGGGGTTCTCCAGTGAATCGCCGACGCACGACGTATTTCCAGTAAGCAGCATGTAAGGTGAGCTCCCAAATATTGTGACGCTCTGGAGCCGGTCTCCAGGATGCTTCGGACTCGGTGACTCCCCGGAGGGATCCCCGCAGGTTGGTGCCATGCCAGGACTTTTTGTCGAAGGCTTGGTCGAGAGCGGCGAGGAGTGTGTCAAGTTCTTTGGAGGCCATGATTTTTCGTCTGTCCCAGAGCATGGGTTCCTGATGCTACCGGGTGAGTTCGGTGCGACACCTAGAAGCAGACTCCACCGCGATCACATGGGACCGGCTGAGTTTACCTGACGTGTGGTACTCACTGGCCGGTTGGATGTGGTCAGACCCAGACGCGCAAGACCGTGGATTACTCGGACAGGCTGCTTAGAGGCTAATGTCCTTGTTGTAGTGAACTGGAAGAGCTGGGCAGAGCTGCCAACCCTCGTTCAGGGTCGCCCGCCGGGCCTTCAGGATCTGGCTCGACCGGCTCCGCCAAGAATTCCAGGAGTGCGTCGAGGGCCGCGGGTTGTATCACCGCATCGAAGTGTCCGCCATCAACGATTCTTGTGTCGACGAGAGCGGCGGTCTCCTGTGGCGAGAGTCGGCGCTGGCTGGCGAGTACTGCATGGCCATCACCTGGTGCCGAGGCGAGATTTTTCAAGACCGAGTTGCGATCGACTCGACTGTCTCCGAGGAAGTAGGTCTTCCAGTGACCGCGCTCTTTGAGCAAGAGAGCGCGAGCGATGGTCGGAGATGAATCGTTTTCCAGTCGGTAGTATCGAATGGAGGGAAAGTGATCGCTGTCTTGCTGTAGCAGCTTCTGGAGCTGTCGTGCTTGTTTCAACTGCCGTCGCAAATATTCGAATTGAGCCTCTCGATCACCAAAAAGATCTGATCTAGGCTCTCTGCGGAGCCTCT
>JAZFTL010000431.1:0-5589 GCA_036446675.1 Thermoanaerobaculia bacterium | reverse complement strand
GGCAAACTCTACCTTTTGGGCCTTCCATAGGGATCAGATGTCGGATCGTAACACAGCACAAAATCCTTTACAACAAGGCTTGACACCGACACAAAAGGACCGCCGAAAGACCGCTTTCTTACGAGTTTGATGCAAGCTGTTCGAAGCGGTGTCGCAGGGCGCAGCAGATAGCCACTGCGAGCGCGTCGGTGGTGTCAGCGCTCAGCTTGGATGTGTCGAGCTTTAGGGTAAGGCCGACCATGTGCGCCACCTGCTTCTTGTCGGCGCGCCCATTACCGACGACAGCGCTCTTGACCTCTGCAGGTGAGTACTCTGTGACTGGGAGACGATGAGAACCCAGAGTGGCCAACAGGGCTCCCCGGGCTTGGGCTAGAACTACTAGTGACTTGGGGTTTTGGCCGAGGAAGGGCGATTCGAGAGCTGAAAGATCGGGACGTACGCCCAACAGCAAGTCGTCAAGCTCGTGCGCGATTAGAGCGAGTCTTTCGGTGATCGAAGAACCTTTGACACTCGAAATACGGCCGAAGTCCATGGCCGACAGCCGCTCTCCCTGTTTCTCGATAAATCCGTAACCGGTGTAATGGCTACCTGGATCCAGTCCAAGAATTACCATTCTGCCATCTACTCACCAAGCAGGTTCTCGTCGAAGTTAAAGTTGGACCAAACACTCTGAACATCTTCGTTTTCTTCAAACGCCTCGATGAGTCGTAAGACTTTGGAGTAAATCTCGGGTTCCAAGTCGACGTAGTTCTGGGCGATCATGACGAGTTCAGAACTCGCGGTAGGCACTTCACCAGCTTCGATCTTTTCGAGTGCCGCTAGGAATGTCTCAGGAGAGGTGTAGATTTCATAGATCTCTGCTTCGGTGGAAATGTCTTCTGCTTCCACCTCGAGGGCCAAATCCATGAACTCCTCTTCGGTCATCGAGCTCTTTTCAATGGCTATATAACCACGCTTCTCGAACATCCAGCCGACACTGCCGCTCGCTCCTAGGTTACCCCCATGTTTTGAGAAGAGGTGGCGGACCTCCGACGCGGTGCGATTCTTGTTGTCGGTCACGGTCTCAACCAGGATCGCGACACCACCGGGCCCGTATCCCTCGTAGGTGATCTCTTCGTAGGAGACCCCTTCGAGCTCTCCGGTACCGCGCTTGATGGCGCGATCGACAGTGTCGTTAGGTACGTTCTTGGCTTTTGCCTCCTGGATTGCGCTTCTCAAGCGAATGTTGCCGGCAGGGTCGCCTCCGCCGATTCTTGCAGCAACTCCCACTTCCTTGAGGATTTTAGTCCAGAGCTGCCCGCGTCGTGAGTCTGTGACCGACTTCTTCAGTTTGATTGAAGCCCAGTTACTATGTCCTGACATGGCACTCACTTAGAGGAATTGTGTACGAGGAGTCATTCTCGTCCACCAGCCTCTAGTTTACCAGCCTCGATCTACCGGTTCTGTAGGACAGTGAGCTGTCGCTTGCTGCAGCATCACAGGTAGGCGTCTGGGGGAGAGGATAGCCATGGCCCCAGGCGCATCTCGAATGGAATCGATTGACTGAGCATTCCCGTAGTGCTAGAAAGATGGCCCCTGCCATTCGAGCGACAGGTACTGCAAATTAAATGTGCGCATGGTTTAGAAAAGCTAAGAAGCCGAAGGCGGTTCGCACTGAGCGCCAGTCGAGCATCGTGCCCGAAGGGCTTTGGGTAAAGTGCGAAGGGTGCAGAGAGGTTATCTATGGGAGGGAGCTGCGCCGGAACTTCCAGATCTGCCCGAAATGCGGATACCATTTCAGGATCGATGCCAGAGAGCGTATCGCTCTTCTGTTGGATGACGGCACGGTCCAAGATCTGTTCGCAGGACTTCGCTCCACCGACCCTCTCAAGTTCAGAGACACGAAGGCCTACAAGGAGAGGCTCAAGCAGTATCAAAAGAGTACGGGCGAGACCGATGCCGTGATTGTCGTGGAGGGTGAACTCGACGGTATTTCGCTGGTCATGGCGGTGTTGGACTATCGCTTCATGGGCGGGTCGATGGGCTCGGTTGTGGGTGAGAAGATTACACGCGGCGCCGAGCACGCCCTTAGGAAACGCTGGCCGTTGATCGTGGTGTCAGCATCAGGTGGGGCGAGAATGCAAGAGGGGGTCCTCTCTTTGATGCAACTCGCCAAGATCTCGGCGGCACTGTCGCAGAGCCGGGAGGCGCGGATCCCCTATCTCTCGGTCTTGACCGACCCGACTACCGGGGGAGTCTCGGCTTCTTTTGCAATGGTCGGCGACTTGAATATCGCTGAGCCCGGCGCGCTCATCGGATTTGCGGGGCCGCGAGTGATTCAGCAGACCATCGGGCAGAATCTCCCGGAAGGTTTTCAACGCAGCGAGTTTCTCTTGGCACACGGTTTTCTCGATCTCGTCGTCAAGCGGACCGAGCTCAAAGAGACACTGGCGCGTTGCCTGCGCCATTTCGCACCCCACTCCTAAGTGACTCTGTCGATCAAGGCGATCCAACTTCTCGAGAGACTCGAGAAGCATGGTGTGCGTCTCGGCCTAGAGAGCGTCGGGAAACTGCTCGTCGCGCTGGATCGACCCGAAAGCAAGATACCGGTGGTACTCATCGCCGGAACCAATGGCAAGGGGTCTACTGCCACGCTCCTTGCGTCAATGGCGGCTGCAGCCGGATATACCACCGGTCTTTACACTTCACCGCATCTTCAGGAGGTTAGCGAGCGCATCAGAATCGATGGCCGAGCCATTTCCAACCCAATACTCGAGCGAGCGCTCTTCGAGATTGTTGAGGTTTCCGAGAAAGAACTCGAAGCCCTCCCCACGTATTTCGAGGTTCTCACGGCGATGGCCTTTAAGATTTTTTTCGACGAGAACGTTGATCTCGCAGTCATTGAGGTTGGCCTAGGAGGTCGGCTTGACGCTACCAATCTAGCGAGTCCGCTACTCTCGCTGCTCACGGAGGTTGGCTTGGAACACCAGGACTTCCTCGGGACCACTTTAGGCAGCATTGCCAGAGAGAAAGCGGGAATCCTGCGTCCTGGGAAGCCGGCGATCGCTTGGACAGCCCGCGCCGAGGTTTGGAATACTTTCCAACAGGTAGCGCAGGAAGTGGGTGCAGACCTTACCCGGGCTCAAGAAGAAATCGAAGTGAACCGGCTTGGTCACGACAGTCGAACGACAGACCCTATGGAAGCTAGGCAGAGAATGCGGGTCTCATCCCCAAGCGGTGAGGCTACCTTCACGATGGGCTTGTTGGGTCGGCACCAATTGGCGAATCTGGGCCTGGCGATCCTCGGGGCGCAAGAGCTTCAGGCAAGTGGTTTTGAGCGGCTGGATCGGCAGTCGATGGTGCAGGGTGTGGCGACTTGTCAGTGGCCTGGTCGACTCGAGATAGTTCGTCTTCCTGACCAGGGGTCGATTCTCTTGGATGCCGCCCATAACGCAGATGGCGCTGCTTCACTGAGTGAGTATCTGGAAGATCTGGCGGAACCGTACGACCTACTCTTCGGTTCGCTGGCTGGCAAGGATGTCGAGAGTTACCTGCCTCTGCTGGCCGGCGGTGCCGGAAAGGTGATTCTGACCGCACCAGTCAACAGCAAAGCGCTCCCTGCGAGCGCCCTGTGTCCGCTCATCTCCGACCACCCGAACGTGGCGATCGAAGAAAATGTAGGAGTGGCGTTGCGACGCGCACTTGACGGGGCAGACGAGGCCAGTGATCGGGCCGTTCTGCTGGTGGTGTGCGGTTCGATCTATCTTGTAGGAGACGTGAGAACCCGGCTATGTGCGGCGTATGGGGAGCCGCTCTCAGCCGGTTCGACTGCACTCTTTGCTGGTCCTGGTCAACGCTCGGCGTAGAGGGGAAATCTACTGCACAAAGCTTTTACCCGTTTGCGAACTGAAACTTGGACCTTGGTGTCCTGTGGGGAGTGCAGAACTTTCACCATCAACTCGGCGATCAGGTCCATCTCCGACTCAGCCATGCCCCGACTGGTAATCGCGGCGGTACCTATGCGTAGTCCGGAAGCGACCATCGGAGGGTTCTTGTCGAATGGAATCGTGTTTTTGTTGGTGGTGATTCCAGCCGCATCCAGGGCTCGTTCAGCAACGCTGCCGGTCAATCCGACAGCGGTGACATCGACCAGAAACAGGTGGTTGTCGGTACCTCCTGAGACGATTCTTAGCCCGGCATTGGAGAGCCCAGCAGCCATTCGTTGAGCATTGCGTACCACCTGTTCTAGATAGCCCCGGAATTCGACCGAAGCAGCCTGCCGCAGCGCCACAGCTTTGGCGGCGATAATGTGCATGAGGGGGCCGCCCTGTAAACCTGGGAAGACGGCGCGATCGATCTGCTTGGCGTGCTCCGCGGTACAGAGAATGAGCCCTCCACGGGGGCCGCGCAACGTCTTGTGAGTCGTCGTCGTTACGAAATGACAATGAGGGACCGGGGAGGGATGCAAGCCGGTCGCAACGAGTCCTGCGATGTGGGCGATGTCTGCCATCAAGAGAGCTCCGACCCGGTCGGCTATCGAGCGAAACTTGTCGAACTCAATGATGCGGCTGTAGGCGCTGGCTCCACAGATGATGAGATTGGGTCGATTCTCGGTCGCCAAGCGCTCCAGTTCATCATAGTCGATGCGCTCGGTCTCTCGATCTACATCGTAAGCCACGACATTGAAGTCACGTCCCGAATACGAAAGACGATGGCCATGTGTTAGGTGGCCACCTGAGGCCAGATTCATCCCCATCAAGGTGTCGCCGGGCTTGAGGACGGCGAAGTAGACGGCAGTGTTCGCCTGGGTTCCGCTGTGCGGCTGAACATTGGCGTGTTCTGCTCCAAAAGTCTCTTTGGCGCGCTCGATAGCCAGGCGTTCGACGACGTCGACATGCTCGCATCCGCCGTAATACCGACGCCCTGGATACCCTTCCGCGTACTTGTTGGTGAGAACCGAACCAGCTGCCTCCAACACAGCACGGCTGACGAAGTTCTCGGAAGCTATGAGCTCGAGGCCCTCATCCTGCCGAAGACGTTCTTGCTGAATGGCCCGGTAAATCTCGGGATCAGCTTCCTCTAGCAACCTCATGTCGGACATCGGAAAAGGCTCCGCCGGCTAGTTGGATGATGACTCAGTTGTTCGGGTCGGTTCGCGACCGTAGTCCAGGCGAGCAGAACACGCGATCTGTCGGCGATCGAGTGCGTATGATATGGACACCTAGAAAAGCAATGTTCTAGGCGTCGGACTTCGCTTTACTGCTCGTCTTTTTAGCAGCACTCTTCTTGGCGACCGGTTTCTTTGCAACCGCGGTTTTCTTGGTGGTCGCTTTCTTGGCTACAGTTTTCTTGACAGCTGTTTTCTTTGCAGCTGCCTTTTTGGCTGCCGGCTTCTTTGCAACTGCGGCTTTCGTGGTGATCGCTTTCTTGGCTACAGTTTTCTTAACAGCTGTCTTCTTTGCGCCTGCGGTATTCTTGGTGGTCGCTTTTTCGGCGGCTGGTTTTCTTGCCGCCGCTTTCTTGGCAGGTTTCTTCTTGGTTTCAATGGTGGCGCTGTCGGCTGCCTTGACGGTAGGTTTGGAGGCCTCCGCAGCCTTAGGTTTCCGGCTC
>JAZFTL010000430.1:0-2334 GCA_036446675.1 Thermoanaerobaculia bacterium | reverse complement strand
GAGTCTTCTCCCGACTTATCCTATGTAGAATGAAGGGAGGCTCATCAGCCAAGAGCACCTCCGCCCGTTGCCGATGACCCCTCTGTGGATGCTATGGGTCGCGAGTATACACCTCTAAGCGATGACATCTGATAGGGACGTCCAGGGTGTAGAATTCCACTTGATCCGATGATCGGCGAGACTCTTTCTATTTCATTCCAAGAATTCTAATATCGATTCCTTCTGGGTGGATCTATAAATAAAAGGTGGGGTGCGACCGATATGAAGCAATTCAGATTTCTCCTGCTCGTCGCAGGCCTAGTTGGGAGCCTCTGGCTCCCAACTAGGCCTGCCGCGAACCCAACTGAGGAACCGTCAACAGATACCAGGGCTCCGGAACTCACCATCGAACGGCTCTACGCCAGCCCGAGCCTTTCCGGGCCGACGGTGATCGGTACCAAGATCTCACCTGATGGCAAGCGGGTTACCTTCCTTCGCGGCAAAGAGCGCGACCGTGAGCAGTTCGATCTATGGGAGTACAACATCGAAGCAGCGGAGCTACGACTACTTGTCGACTCTGAGGACCTGGTCAAGGCGGAAGACGAGAATTTGTCCGAAGAAGAGATCGCCCGGCGTGAACGGCAGCGTCTCCGTGGCACGGGAATTATCGAGTACTACTGGAACGAGCAGGGAACGGCGTTGCTCTTTCCGCTTGGTGGGGATCTTTATTCCCTAGCTCTCGGCGCAGAGGTGAAGCGGCTTACCACCTCTGAAGAGTTCGAGACCGATGCGCGCTTTTCGCCGTTGGGGAACTACGTTTCGTTCATTCGCGAGCGCGATCTGTACGCCATCGAGCTCCCCAGCGGAGAAGAGATTCGCCTGACCACAGGTGCTACCGACACCATCGCGCATGGCGTCGCCGAGTTCGTTGCCCAGGAGGAGCTGAACCGCTTCACCGGTTACTGGTGGTCATGGGATGAGAGCAAGATCGCCTTCACCCGGATCGACGAGAGCCCGGTAGAGCTGGTGCAGCGCTACGAGGTCAACGCCGATGGAGGCGTAACCACCACTCCACAGCGCTACCCATTCGCCGGCAGTGACAACGTGCTGATCGAGCTGGGGGTGGTCAAAGTTGCCGACCAGAGCATCGCTTGGCTGGACCTGGGAGAAGACAAGGACATCTATCTGGCGCGGGTGGACTGGCTGCGGGACAATGCGACGGTTGCATTCCAATTGCTGCCGAGAGATCAAGCGTCTCTGGAGCTGTCCTTTGCAGCTACCGAAGACCTGACCCAGGAGGTAGTCCTGAGGGAGCGTTCCGATGTCTGGATCAATCTCCACGACGATCTCTTCTTTCTCGAGAATTCGGAAGAGTTTCTGTGGACGAGTGAGCGTAGCGGCTACCGCCACATCTACCTCTACGCGAACGACGGGACTCTTTCGGGCTCGCTCACCCAAGGCGATTGGGTGGTCAAGAAAATTGTGAGCGTCGATCAAGCGAAAGGTCTGGTGTACTTCAGCGGCTTCGCCGACAACACCTTGGAGCTCCATCTCTATGCGGCGTCGCTCGACCCCCAGGCCAAGTCGATCCGTCGGGTCACGCTGGAGGAAGGTTGGCACAAGACCATCATGCGGGCCGGTGTCGGCGATTTTTTTGTAGATGACTTTTCCTCGCCGCAGCAACCGCCGCAAATGGCGATCCGTTCGACTGCCGACGGATCGACTCTTACGTATATCAGTGAGAACTTGCTGAGTGACGAGCATCCATATGAACCCTACATCGCCGGCCACTCAGAGCCTCGGTACGGCCGCATCACCATAGGAGATGGAATCGAACTGGACTACGCGATGCTGTTGCCGCTGAATTTCGACGCAAGCAAGAAATATGCAGCGGTCCTGGCACCCTACGGCGGCCCGCACGGCCACCGCGTCAAGAAGAGCTGGAGTGTTGATTTCAATCAGCTACTGGCCCGCCGGGGCTTTGTCGTGCTGACCCTGGACAATCGCGGCTCCTACGACCGCGGCGTCGAATTCGAAGCTGCGGTCAAAAATGCCATGGGCACGGTAGAGGTCGAGGATCAGGTAGCTGCCGTCGACTTTCTTCGCTCGCTGCCGTATATCGATGGGGAGAACATCGGGATTCACGGCTGGTCGTATGGGGGTTACATGACTCTCATGGGGCTGTTCAAGGCCCCGGATCACTTCAAGGCAGGTGTCGCCGGGGCTCCCGTCACCGACTGGCGCTTTTACGACACCGCCTATACCGAGCGCTACCTAGGGCACCCCGATGCTCCGGGCGATGTCTATAACAAGAGCTCGGTCTTTCCCTATGTCGAGGGCCTCGAAGGGAAGCTG